>JAEYOB010000847.1 GCA_023412175.1 Pseudomonadota bacterium
CGCCGCGGGGCAAACACGGCGGCTCATGACCCGGAGCAGACTTGCGGCTCCCGTGAATGGGCCGGGGGTGCTGGCCCCCGGCTTGGCAGGTTCCTCAATGAGCCGACGCGGCGGCAGCGCCGATACCGGTCTGCGAGCGCACGTACTGATCCTCGTACGCAGCGATCTCCGCCTTGGCCCGCTGGCTGCTATCGAGCTTCGAGACGACGATGGTCACCAGGAAGGCCAGCGACATGGAGAACAGCGCCGGGTGCTCGTAGGGGAAGATCGGCGTCGCGTAGCCGATGACCGCGACCCACACCGTTTTCGACAGGACGACCAGGGCCACGGCCGAAACGAGGCCCGCGAGGCCGCCCCACAGCGCGCCCTTCGTGGTCAGGCCCTTCCAGTACATGGACAGGATCAGCACCGGGAAGTTCGCCGACGCCGCGATGCCGAAGGTCAGTCCGACCAGGAAGGCAACGTTCTGCTTCTCGAACAGGATACCCAGCACCACGCCGACGACGCCCAGCGCCAGCGACGACAGCTTGGAGACGCGCATCTCCTGCGCCTCGGTCGCCTTGCCCTGCATGATCACGCGGGCGTACAGGTCGTGCGCGATGGAGGACGCGCCGGCCAGCGCCAGACCGGCGACCACCGCCAGGATGGTGGCGAAGGCCACCGCCGACATGAAGCCGAGCAGCAGGTCACCGCCCATCGCCTGGGCAAGATGCATGATCGGCATGTTGTTGCCGCCGATCAGCTTGCCGCCGACCACGCCACCCTCGAAGTACTTCGGATCGGCGCCGACGATGGAGATCGCCGCCATGCCGAGAATGCATATCACCAGGAAGAAGGCGCCGATCAGGCCCGACGCCACGAACACGCTCTTGCGCGCCTCCTTGGCGTTCGGAACCGTGAAGAAGCGCATCATGATGTGCGGCAACGCCGCAGTGCCGAACACTAGGCCGAGCGACATCGACACCGTCGATACGGGGTCGGCCAGCAGCGCGCCAGGGCCGAGGATCTTCGGGCCGCTCTTGTGGGTGGCCAGCGCCTTGGCGGCGATCGCCTCCAGGCTGAAACCGAACTGCGCCAGCACCAGCACCAGCAGAAGCAGGCCGCCACCCAGCATCAGGCAGGCCTTGATGATCTGCACCCAGGTTGTGGCGATCATGCCGCCGAAGGTGACGTAGATCACCATCAGCACGCCCACCAGCATCACGGCCACCGCGTAGTCGAGGCCGAAGAGTAGCTTGATGAGCTGGCCGGCACCGACCATCTGCACGACCAGATAGCAGCACACCACCGTCAGCGAGCCGAGCGCGGCGAAGGTCCGGACCTTCGACTGGTCGAGGCGGTAAGAGGCAATGTCCGCGAAGGTGAAACGGCCCAGGTTACGCAGGCGCTCCGCCATCAGGAACAGGATGATCGGCCAGCCGACGAAGAAGCTGACCGTGTAGGCCATGCCGTCGAAGCCCGTCAGGTACACCATGCTCGACAGGCCGAGCAGCGTGGCCGCCGACATGTAGTCGCCGGCGATGGCGAGGCCGTTCTGGAAGCCGCTGATGCCGCCGCCCGCCGTGTAGAAGTCCGACGCCGTGCGCGTGCGCTTGGACGCCCAGTAGGTGATGCCGAGCGTCAGGCCGACGAACGCCACGAACATGGCGATGGCGGTCGGGTTGACCGCCTGCTTGGCGGTGGCGCCCATGTCGCCGGCGGCCAGGGCCGGGCCGGCGGCCAGCAGGGCGACCGCCAACACACCAAGGAATGCCTTGCTCATCGCTCGCTCTCCGCCACGATCTCGTTGTTGAGCTCTTCGAACTCGCCGTTGGCGAAGTGCGAGTACACGCCCGTCAGCATCCAGGAGATGATGATGATGACGGCGGCAATCGGGAACCCGATGGAGATGGCCGACCCCTGCACGATGGGCGTGCGCAGCGCGTCGGGTGCGAAGGCGACGACCATCATCAGCGCATAATAGGACACCAGCACGATCAGCGACAGGATCAGCGCCAGCCGCCCGCGCTTCTGGACCAGCATCTGGAACTTTGGATTCTGGCGAACCCGCTGGTAGACAGGGTCGGACATGTTTCCCCCGAAAATTGGTTTTGTGGGGGATGCTCCTATCAACGTATTGTTTCCCGAATTTCCCCCAATTGTGACGAATTGTGTACGGTGCGAAATTCCTAGGCAGACGGGAACGCCTGCGCAATTTTATGAGCCCCTTGCCCCGCCGGGGCCTTCGGGTCCACAGTCCGTCCGACCGTCTCCCGAGCCCCTCCCATGGCCCACTCCCGTCTGTTCCTGCGCCTGTTCTCCAGCGTGCTGCTGGTGGTGGTGCTCTTCTCCTCGGCCTATTATCTGCTATCCGTGCCGCTGGTGAAGGAGAAGGCCTACCAGATCGAACTCGACGCCAGCCGCACCATCCTCGACAACGTCTACGAAATGGTCGGCCGGATCCGCGCCAGCCTCGACGAGCAGCGGGCCTCCATTGTCGAAAGCTTCAAGTCGGAGATGAAGACCAAGGTGGCGCTAGCCGCCAGCTACATCGACTACGTGCTCGACCGGGCCGAGCGCGGCGAGATCACCCGCGATGAGGCGGAGCGTCTGATCTACGATGGGCTGAAAGCGTTCAAGTACGGCAAGGACGACTACATCTGGCTGACCAGCCTGAATGCCGTGCTGCTGTCGCACCCCGACCCCGACTGGGTCGGCCAGAGCGCCGCCGAGGTGCAGGACCAGCAAGGCCGCTTCATCGTGCCGACCATGATCGAGCGGGCACGGCGCGAGGGGGAGGGCTACCATGTCTATCCGTGGAAGCGCCCCAGCTCCGACCCGGCCTCCGCACCGCCGGTCCAGAAGATGTCGTACTTCCGCCATCTGAAGCGGCACGGCATGGTGATCGGCGCTGGCGCCTACCTCGACGACATGGACGCGGCGGTCGAGCAGCACATGCACGACGCCATCGAGGACCTGCGCCAGGCGCTGCGCAACATCCGCATCGCGCGCACGGGCTACGTCTACATCTTCGATTCCGCGCGGCGGATGCTGATCCACCCGAACTCCAACATCGAAGGCACGGCGTTCGGCAACTTGCGCGATCCCGCCACCGGCGCCTTCATCGGCGAGGCGCTGATGCAGGCGGCTCTGGAGAATCGCTACCTGCGCTACCTCTGGGACAAGCCGAGCGATCCCAACAACTACGCCTACGAGAAGATCAGCTGGGTCCGCCACGTGCAGGGCCTGGACTGGTACATCGCCTCCAGCGTCTACGAGGAGGAGCTGCGCAGTTCCTCCACCGAGCTCGGCAACCGGCTGTTCGCCGTCTCCCTGGCCATCATGGGGGTGGGCGGCGGGCTGGGCTACCTGGGCGCCCGCCGTCTGGTTAGCCCGCTGCGCCAGCTCGCCGCCACCGCCGCGCAGGTGCGCGCCGGCAACCTGGAGGCGCGCAGCGGCATCGTCCGCAACGACGAGATCGGCGACCTCGCCGCCACCTTCGACGGCATGGTCCGCCGTGTGAAGGACGACATCGCCACGCTGGACAGTCGCGTCAAGGAGCGCACCGCCGCGTTGGAGGATGCCGAGGCGCGCCAGCGCCTGATCCTCGACGCCATCCCCGCCGCCATCGCCTATCTCGATGGCAACGAGCGGCTGCGCTTCGTCAACCGGCGCTGGAGCGAGCTGCCGCACACCCGCAGCGGTCCCATGCTCGGCCGCCGCCTGTGCGAGGCGGTGACCGCCGACGCCTACGACCGGCTGTCGGCCTCCCTGAAGCACGCCCGCACCGGCGAGACCACCAGCTTCGACCACGCTGCCAGCACGCACGACGGCCGGGCGGTGATCACCCGCAACACGGTGATCCCGCAGCAGGGCGCGGGCGGGGTCGCCATTGGTTTCTTCGTGCTGACGCTGGACGTCACCGACGAGATCGAGCGCCAGCGCCACCTGGAGGAAGCGGAGCGGCTGAAGGCGGTGGGCCAGCTGGCCGGCGGGCTGGCGCACGACTTCAACAACCTGCTGACCATCATCCTCGGCAACCTCGCGGTGGCGCGCGAGCGCTTCGCCAACCTGGAGGAGCTGAACGCCTACCTGGAGCCCGCCCGGCGCGCCAGCCGACGCGGCGCCGACATCACCGCGCGCCTGCTCGCCTTCGCCCGCCGCCAGCCGCTGAAGCCGCAGCAGGTGGAGGTTTGCACGCTGGTGCGGGAGATGGCGGTGCTGGTCAGCCATTCGCTGCCCGCCTCCATCACCCTCGCCACGCCGGGACCGGAGGATTCCGCCTGGGCGGTCGCCGACCCGACACAGCTGGAGAACGCGCTGGTCAATCTCGCGCTCAACAGCCGCGACGCCATGCCCGACGGCGGCACGCTGACCGTCGCCGTACGCCCCTGCGCGGAGCCGGCGGCGGCCGGGTTCGACGAGCCGCCAGCAGCGGGGCGCTATGTGGAGATCCAGGTGCGCGACACCGGCGCGGG
>JAEYOB010000029.1 GCA_023412175.1 Pseudomonadota bacterium
CTCAGTCCCACTCGGATGTTGTGTTCGCATCTGAATACCGCCATCTGTGGCCCCATCGAACATTCGTGAAAGAAGCCCACGTTGAGTGAAGAACTGAAGAACGTTGCTACTACCGTTAAGTGGTTTAAAGCGGATAAGGGGTATGGGTTTGTCCGCTTTGTTGATGGTACGGGAGAAGCCTTTCTCCACTCGTCCGTACTCACGTCCCTGGGGGACGTCGTCATCGCCGAGGGTATGGCCGTTATCTGCGACGTCGCCGAGGGGCAGAAGGGCCCGCAGGTGATCGCCATTCACGCTGTGACGCCTGGAGCAGGCCAGGAGGCCAGACCGCGGCAGCGTGCTCAGCGTGGGCGACAGCGAGGGCCGGAACCCGGCAACGATGCGCAAGCGGCAGGACAGGCGGCAGTGCAGGCCATTCCGCGGCGGACGGCCCGCCTGGACCGGCCGCGCGAGGCAAGGGCTCCGTCCGTTGAGCTGACGCTCGGTACGGTGCGCTGGTACAATCTGGACAGCCAGTCCGGGATCATCGACCCCGCTGACGGCGGCGAGGGCGTCTTCTTCGATCGCATCACATTGCGGGAGGGAGGGCTCGAGATTGTTGCCGATGGTGAAGACGTGCGGTTCACCGCTCGACACACCCCCGAAGGTGCGGTGGCGAGCTACGTCGAGTTGGCCCCTGCCAGTTGAGACAGGCTGGAACGTTTAGCGAGTGACTACGCGAGGTTCCGGCTGATGCCGCCCGCTGGGACGCAAATAACGGACGCTTTTTGGCGCAGGCCGGCAGATCTGGTCCAGGAGGTTCCCTCCTGGACCTCCATCCATTGAACCACCGCTGACACCCCCAGTTCGAGCACCGGCGGATGGTTCAATCTTCCGCGTCATGTCATGACGCTATTCTTGCCTGCAAAAAATACGGAGGGAGGGGGGAGGGCCAGGCACGTGCTTTCCGGCCCGACACGTGACGGCAACCGCACCCCTCCATGGGCACCCCTCCATGGATAGACGGACGGCAAACCACCGGGGTTGGCCGGGCATGCGCTGCCGAACCGGGGCCAGCGAAACCGGCTTGACCCACAGAATGCGGTGGCGGATTGAGCCGTGCGCCATCCGCGCCGATTCCAGGCGCCGGGAAAACGGCGGAATTGCCGGCATCTGTGGACACTCCACCAGAATCGGCGCGGATTCCTCACCCCTCGATCGGAATGCAGATCTGCCCCCGGCTCAGCGGGAGGTTCGGCGCCGTCGGCTCAAGGCCGGGGTTGCCCTCATAAATCCGTTCAAGGCGCAATCCGAGACGCTGCGCCGCCCGGGCGAGCGTCTCACCATGCCTGACCTCCGCGAGCCTCTGGCCTTGAGCGCATGGTGCCGGTCCGGGCTCGTCATCAAGCCGCGCGGACGCGGGCTGGACAGGTTTGGCCGGCGGCTTGGGAGGAACCGACACGGGCGCTGCCGCCATCTTCAGAGACTTGGCCTGCTCGATCAACTGTGCCTCACGCTGGGCCGCCCGCTCCAACATCCGCATCGCCTCGTCCAGGGCGGCGGCCAGCATCTCCGCGTCCGCCGCTCGCGTCGCCGGTGGAGTTGTCTCCGGCTTCGGCGGATCCGGCTCGGCCTCCCTCGCCACCAGACCCGGAACGGACGGGGCGGGCGGTACCGCAGTTGGCGAAGCCGACGGCGGGACTGCATGAGATGGTGGAGCGGCCACTGGGTCGGCGGCTTTCGGCGTCGGCCCCCCTGTTGCGGTCTCCTTCGCCACGTCCTCCTTGGACGTGTCGAGCAACCCGAAAAGATCGCTGCCCGCCGAGGCACCGCCCTGTGACGTAAGTGCGGCGGACGCTGAGACCGCCGACTTCGCCGGAGACCGCGCGGGAAGTGAGGCAGGGGGCAAGGAAGCGGCCTCGGAAACGACGGCACTGCCGCCATTGCCGGCAGAACCAGCCGTGGTCTTCCCGGCCGTTTCCGTCGTCCCCGGAAGCGGATCGACGCTCGACGCATTGGTCAGCGCCGACTGACGCGCATCGTCGCCGGAGATCTGGCTCGACCCGGCCTCCGCCGAGGACACCAGGCCAGGCAGGGGTCCCACCACCTCGCCTGCACCCGGCGTGCCGAGAGATGGCGCCGGCAGGGCCATGCGCGGCGCCTCCGCCGTGCTCTCGCGCGCGCCCATACCCTGCGACATCACCAGCGCCAGGCCGCTCGCGGCGAAGCAGCCGATCGCCGAGGCGACGGCGATCCGTCGCGCCTTGCCCGCACGGCCTCCGCCGAGACGCGTCGCCACGCGGGCCCAGAAGCCCCGCGGCGCCTCCTCGTCCGGACGGGCCGGGGCGGACAACCTCGGTCCGGCATCGATGCCTCCCAGATCGTTCGGCGCCGGAGCGCTCCCTTCAAGACCGGCGACGCCGACCGGACTGGACCGGTCGGCCGGCCGCGCGCTGGACAGCTCGGCGGTCAGCCGCTTCACCTCGGCACGCAGATCGTCGGCTTCGGTGTGGGCGCCTTTGAGAGCAGCTTCGACGTGGGCCCTCGCGTCCCGCTCGGCCGCAAGCAGCTCGCCGGCGGCATCGGCCTCCTCCTGCAGCACCTGCATCTTCAGGTGCAGCCGCTGCAACTCCTGCGGATCGGCGTTTCCAGCCGCACGGGACGTCAGGAGCTCTTCTTCGGCACTCGCGCGGGCCCGCCTTTCCCGCTCCAGATCCTCCTCGGCCTCGATGAGGAGACTGCGCTGGACGACGTCGACCCCCAGATCGGCCAAGGCCGCCACAACGTCACCGGTGCTCCGTGCGTCAAGCGCCGCCAGCAGCGCGCCAGCCTTATGATCCGGCTCACGAGCTGACACCGCGTCCGGATAGGCGACCAGCAGAGCACGCAGCAGCTCGACGGAACTGGCGTGAGAACATTCGCGGGAGATCTCGCCGATGCGCTTCGCAAGCTCCCTGCCTGCCGCAGAGCCGTTGAAATTGAAGCGCACCCATCCCTTATCGCGCGCCTGCTGTTCCCAACGCTCACGCGCCTCCCGCTTGCGCGCCTCTTCGGCGTCGCTGGTGGTGCTGGCTTGATCCGTCATCCCAAGGCGCGCCCGGTCTCTGCAATGTTTCTCCTCCGGCCAATCTACCACGCCCGGAATCGCCGTTTCATGCACCGGCGCGCGGATCGGCGCGGATTCTCCCGACCGGCGCGCAATCGGCGCCGATGATGACGGTCCCCGTCCGCTGACCTGCGCCGCTCGGTGAACAGGCCGTCGAACCGCGACCGCTGCGAGCGTCTCCCCGCCGTTCCCGCGGCACGCACCACATGCCCCACCAGCCGGGGGCGAGCCGCGACGCGACGCCGGACGGGACGCGGACACGCGCGGACGTCCATCCGTGTCCGCCGCATCCCGGGCCGCTCCGCGACGGCGCCAGGACCGCTTTCCCTCATCCGGTCGCACCCGCCACGACCGCTGCCGCAGCCCTGGCCCGATACAACCATTGCGCGACATTCCTTTCACAAGCGGGCTTCGGAATCCGGCAGGTGATGGTCCTCCGCTACCTCTCCGCAACCGGAACCGGGACCGGCGGACGCGACGGCCGGATCATCGGCGCGGATTCGCCCACCTGCATCCGCGCCGATGCAGCGCGGATGTCGGTCTATCCACGCCGATGGAAGGCGCATCCGCGCGGATTCCCTGACCGCATCGGCGCCGATTCCGCGCCGATCCGCGCGGATTCATCGAGACTACGACCGTAGGGCGAGCTGACCGACGAACCCGCCGATCATCGATTCTGCGCCACCCAACCCGCTGGCGGAAGACGGACGGCCGCTGGACAGGGACGGACGTCCACCATTGTCCCCCGCAAGGATGCGTCACTTTCCGATGGCCTTCCGCCAGCCGGTCCGATGCCGCGGCGAGTCGGCCGCGACCGCGCTCCGGATAGCGCGCGTCACCACCACAGCGAGAAGCCCATAATCCAGGTTGGGCCGTGTGCATCGACGCCGATTCCGCGGCAGGCTTATGAAAGATCCGCGCGGTTCACATCAAGGCACTCCTCGATTATCGGGGTCCGAGTAGCAGCTGATACCGTTGGCGAATTCGCCGTTCAGCTCAGGCTGCGGGTTTGAGGGCGGCAAAGCGCGAGGTTCGCGTCGGGGCGAGCGGCCCGCCACGCAGCCAGGCATCGAGGCGCACGACGTTCAGGGCGGCCGCGGTGGCGACGTGCTGCAGGCGGGTCTTGGCCAAGCCGACGTAGCGCACGCGCCGCAGCCCGCAGAGCCGAACCGCCTGCGACAGGCAACCCTCAATGCCGGCGCGGACACCGTAGAGCGCCAGCCACTCCGGCGTCTGTTGGCGCTGGCGCATGTCCTGGACCGCCTCGTGGTAACCGGCCACGCGGAAAGTCAGCTCGCGCGGCGCGGTCTTGGCGCGGGTGCACAGCGAGCGGGCCGGACAGGCCCGGCAGGCCTGGCCCGGGAAGCCGACATGCACGACCTCATTGCCCCAGCGGTCCGTCAGCGGCCCCCAACCCGTGCGCGCCATGGACACGAATCCGAACGGTGGATGAGCGCTCCATTCAGGCTTGGCTCAGGTTGCCTCTTCCATAGTGCCATCATCGGAGACCAACGCGCTCCGGCAGAGGAAGAGGACACCATGCAGAAAACAATCGCACTCGCCGCCCTCGCGCTCGCCGCACTGGCCGGTACCGCCCATGCCGACGACGACCGTCGCTGGACCGCGGCGCTGTCCGGCCCACAGCCGATCATAGACGTGCTGAAGGCCGGTGGCGGAACCACCGCCGGCACCGTGTCGAAGGTGGCGGCAACCTGGTTCACGCTCACCGATGGCCGCGACCAGATCGACGTCACCACCAAGGGATTCCTTCCGGAGGGGCTGGAGGCCGGGCAGCAGGTCACGGTGGTCGGTGGCGTCCGTCAGGGAGCCATCCGCGCCAGCCAAGTCATCCGCGAGGACGGCAGCGCCTTCGGCCGCGACGTCAACCGCTGGAGCCGTGATGGTGAGCGCCGCCGCGACCGGCGCCACCACGACGACGACTGAGCGGGCCATGCTGAAGCGCATGCTCGTCCACGGGCTGGCCGCCGCCGCGCTCATCGCGGTTCTGGCGGCCGCCTACCAGCTGGGCAGCCCGGCTCCGTCCGGGCGGCCCTCCCTCGCCGCACACCACGAATGAACCGGAGGAGGCCAGTCATGGCCGCCCGCAAGCCGACCCGCGCCGAGATGGCGTTTCTGCTGCTGTTCCACGCCACGCTGTCCGGCGCGTTCCTGGTGTCCTATCTGACCGGCGACGAGGACACCTACCGCATGCACGTCTTCTCCGGATACACGGCGCTCACTGCGCTGGCGGCGCGCGCCCTGGCCGGGCTGACGGCCGCGGAGGGCAGCCCCCTGCGCTTCCCGCGCCCAGACGCCGCGGACCTCCGTCGCTGGCTGGGTGGGCTGGCCGGCGGCGATCCGCAGGCCCGGGCTGTGCGCAGCCCATTGATCCCGTGGATGGCCGCGGCGCTGCTGATCGGCACCGGCCTCACCGCGCTGTCCGGCGCCATTGCCGACGTCGTCACCACGGTGGAGGACCTGCACGAGGGGCTCGGCGAGGCAATGCCGTGGATCGTCCTCGCCCACGTCGGCCTCGTCTTCGCCCTGCACTGGCTGAAGCGCCCCCGCCCGCTTCGCGCCCCGACCTGAACCGACACGGACCACGCTCCATGACGCTCCCCCTGATTCTCGTCGTGGCCGCCATCCTCGACGCAATGGCTGCTCGGGCGGTCAAGGAGACACCGGGCTTCTCCGGCTTCGCGGCCGAGCGCGGGCGCGCCCTCCATCTCGGCCTGCATGCCGGCGGAGACCAACGCCTGTGCCGCCTGTCACACGGCCAATCTCGCCGCCACCGGGCGCTCCACAAGAGGGGGCGCAACGTCGCGCCGATGGCGGTGTCGGCCAACCCCAAGCGGTTCGCCGACGCCGCCGAGGTGGAGAAGCGCTTCGAGCGCGATTGCCCGAACGTGCTCAGCCGCGCCTGCACGGCGCGGAAGATGAGCAACTTCATCACCTACCTGTCCGGCCAATGAGCGAGGGCTCCATGCACGACATTGCCGACCCACGCGCCCTGCGCATCGCCTTCGGCCGCTTCGCCACCGGCGTGGCGGTGGTCACCACGCTCGCACGGGATGGGGCGCCCGTGGGGCTGACGGTCAATTCGTTCAGCTCCACGTCGCTCGATCCACCGCTGGTGCTGTGGGGCCTGATGCGGCGCTCCGCGCTGCTGCCGATGTTCCACGCGGCGCAGCGCTTCGCAGTGAACGTCCTGGCGGCCGAGCAGCAACCGCTGTCCGACCGCTTCGCCTCGCACGCCGAGGACCGCTTCGCCGGCGTCGGCTGGGAGCCGGGCGGCGCCGGCATGCCGCTGCTGCACGACGCCCTGGCCCGCTTCGAGTGCGCGGTGGAGCACAGGTTCGAGATTGGCGACCACCTCATGTTTCTGGGCCGCGTCGAGCGCTTCGAGCACCGCGACGGCGACCCGCTGCTGTTCTTCGCCAGCCGCTACACCGCGCTGCGGACGGTCAACCTCGCCACCGCCACCTGAGGAAGCCCGCTATGCATGCCCACATCGTTGCCGCTGCGATCGTCATCTTCGCCACCGCCGCCGCCTTGGCCGACGAGGTCGAGCGCGTGCCGCCCGTCACCCACGCCGCGACGCTGAAGGAGTGCAGCGAATGCCACATGGTGTTCCAGCCCGCACTGCTGCCTGCTGCCGGCTGGAACCGCGTCATGGACGGCCTGTCAGACCACTTCGGCGACAAGGCCAGCCTGCCCGAGGCCGTGGCCGCCGGCATTCGCGCCTACCTGACCCACAACGCCGGACGCGGCGACGGCCGCCTGCTGCGCATCACCGGGCAGCGCTGGTGGTTGCACGAGCACGACCTGCACCCCGACATCTGGCGCCGCAAGGAAGTCGGATCCAAGGCGAACTGCGAGGCGTGCCATCGTCAAGCGGCTATGGGACACTACGACGACTGAACGCCTGGATGGGGCTGTCCCATCCCGACGGGAAGCCCGGGGGATGACGAGGAATGCGCGTGCTGTTGGCGGAGGACGACCCGCTTCTTGGGGACGGCGTGTGTGCGGGCCTCAGGCAGGCCGGCCTCACGGTGGACTGGGCGAAGGATGGCGAAGAGGCCGAGGCAGCGCTGGCCTCCACGGCCTACGACGCGGTGGTGCTCGACCTTGGCCTGCCGAAACGGGACGGATTATCGCTGCTGCGGTGGCTGCGCACGAGGCC
>JAEYOB010000057.1 GCA_023412175.1 Pseudomonadota bacterium
GCACATACGTAAGCGTGGCAGCGGGGCCGCGATGGTAGAGTCCCCTTCGCGTGTTCAAAAAAGGGTTACCTGGATGTTCGCAAAGGCTGTCGTTCGCGGGCTTGGCATCGCTGCCGGAACCGTCGCCCTGTCGCTTGCCTTCGCGGTGCCCGCCACCGCCGGCGATCACGGCCATGGCCATCACAAGCACAAGCACCACAAACACCACAAGCACCACCACAAGCATGGCCGGCCCGTGGTGGTCCATGGTGCCCCCCCGCCCTGGGTGGTGGTCGAGCAGCCGCCGGCCTATGTGGTGGTTCCCCCGCCGCGGGTGTACGCGCCGCCGCCGGTCGTCTACGCGCCGGTCATGCCCGCCCCCGGCGTGAGCGTGCAGATGAACATCCCGCTGCGCTGACGCCCGGCCTTACGGGCCCGGCCTGACGGAGGTGTAGGACGGCGGATCGCTGGCCGGGAAGGATCCGTCGGACGCCTCGTCCACCACGCTCCACGGCCGGCGCTGGGGATCGCGCATCCGCTCGGGACCGGCGTCGCGGACCTGGGTGTGGGAGTCGGGCGGGCCCTGCGGCTGGCCGTTGCGGAAGGCCGGGGCAAGCCGTTGCGGCGGCGCGCTCCGCCGGGTCCGGTTCCATACGGTGTACGCCGCGGCGCCGGCCATCATGGCCGCCGCGCCCAACACCCACCACCGCCCCTTCTGGCTTCGCTCGGTCATGGTCATCGCTCCCCATCCCTGCAGTGCGGCATGGGGTCTGAACACGCAAGGAGCGTCCGGGGTTTCACGACGGCGCACAACCGCCGCCGGCGTCGGTCAGATCGCCAGCACCGCGTCCGGCATTCGTGCGACCTCCGCGGCCAGCGCACCCCGGCGCAAGCCGAGGGTGACGGCGTGCGACAGGTCCGCCGCGCTCTCGTCGCAGCCGCGCAGGTCGGCGGAGGTGAGGTTGGCGCGGTCGAACCGCGCACCGGCGATGCGCGCCCCTTGCAGCCGGGCGCCGCGCAGGTCGGCGTTGGCGAACAGCGCGCGCATCAGGTTGGCCGGCCACATGCGCCCGGACGGTTTGCCGTCGGGGGTGCGCAGCTCGACCATGCCGAAATCGGCGCCGGCCGCTTGCACGCCGGTGAGGTCGGCGTCGGACAGGTTGGCGCCGGTGAGGATCGCCTGCTCCAGCCGGGCGCCGCGCAACGAGGCGGCGCTCATGTCGGCGAGCGCCAGATAGGCGTTCGCCAGGACGGCGCCGTCTAGCGAGGTCTGGCGGAACAGGGCGCCGCTGAGATCGCAGGCGCTGAGGTCCACGCCTTGCAGGTCGAGGCCGGAGAGGTCCGCGCGCTCGCCGCGCTGGCCGCCGGAGTTGATCCACAGCGTGTGCGGGTCGAGCTTGCCGCGCACCGAGTCCGGCAGCGTGCCGCGGTCCTTCAGATAGATGGCGCCGTTCAGGTTGGCGCCGGTGATGTCGGCACCGGACAGATCGACGTTGCGCAGCACGGCATCGCGCAGGTCGGCGTTGCGCAGGCAGCAGCGGCTAAGGTTGGCGCCGTTGAGGATCGCGTGCTTCATCTTGGCGCCACTGAAGTTCGCATCGCTGAGATCGGCGCCGGACAGGTTGGCGGAAAACAGATTGGCGTTGCTGAAGTCGCCGCGCGTCAGCGAGGCCAGCGACAGGTCGGCGTTGGACAGATCGGCGTCCTTGAAGCGCACGCCGTCGAGCGTGGCGTCCTTCAGGCTGGTGCGCTGGACCGGGCCTTCGCGGCGGTTGGCGGTGGCAAGCACCTGCCCCGGCCGCAGGTCCGCACCCTCGAAGTCGGTCTGCCGCAGGTTGGCCTTGTGGAAGTTGGTGCCGCGCAGGTCGGCGCGCAGGAAGGACGAGCCGACCAGCGAGGCGCGGCTGAAGTTGGCGCCGAACAGGTCGCTCATGGCGAAGCTCACTTCCTCCAGGCGGCTGTCGGAGAAGTCGCACTGGGTGAGCACGGCGTTCTTCAGATCGAAGCCCTTGAGGTGCAGCGCCGACAGATCCATGCCCTTGGCCTGGAGGCGCATGCCGCCGGGGCGCAGCTTCAGATAGAGCAGATGGTCGCGCACGCGCTTCAGGAACTGGATCGTCTTGTCGTCGGCCATTGGAATGCCCTCCCGTCTCCGGGGTCCCTCCTCCCTCCGACCGAGGGCGCCCTGATGGAACAGAGGCATGATCGCCTCAGATTATTTCCTATGTATAGCAAGGGAATCCGGCCGCCGCCCGCCGCAAAAACCGGTGAGTTGCGGTGAAATGCGTCACCCGCAGGCCGGTGCTATTCACCGTCGCGGCGATAGGGGGAACACTCGGCCAGGGCGGCCATCTCCTGCCGCACCGCGCGGCGTTCCTGGTCCAGGTGGGCGGACAGCACGCGGCGGAAGCCGGCGTCGGGGATCCAATGGGCGCTGTAGGTCGGCACCGGCAGGTAGCCGCGCTGGATCTTGTGCTCGCCCTGGGCGCCCGCCTCGACGCGGGTCAGGCCGTGCTCGATGGCGAAGTCGAGCGCCCGGTAGTAGCAGGCCTCGAAATGCAGGAAGCGGTAGCGCCCGTCGGAGCCCCAGTTGCGCCCGTACAGCACGCCGCCACCCATGAGGTTCATGGCGCCCGCCACCCACTCCCCGCCGTCCTCGCACATCACCAGGACCACGGACTCCGCCATGGTCGCGCCCAGGCGGCGGAAGAAGTCGCGCGTCAGATAGCCGCCGCCCCACTTGCGGTCGGCGGTTTCCATGTAGAAGCGGTGGAAGGCATCCCAGTGCTCGGCCCGGAGCGCGTCGCCGGTCAGCGTGTGCAGCCGCACGGAGCTGTCCGCCACCTCGCGCCGCTCGCGCCGGATCGCCTTGCGCTTGCGGGCGTTGAGGGCCCCGAGGAAATCGTCGAAGGAACCGTAATCGCGGTTGTCCCAGTGGTACTGCACGCCCAGCCGCCGCAGCCACCCGGCTTCGCCCAAGCGGCGGTACTCCGCCTCCAGCGGGAAGGTGACGTGCGCCGAGGACAGCCCGGTGCGGCGCACCAACTCCTCCAGCGCCTGGACCAGCGCCGCCGCGACGGCCGGCCCGGCGTCGGGGCGCAGCAGCAGGCGCGGCCCGGTCACCGGGGTGAACGGCACCGCCACCTGGAGCTTGGGATAGTAGCTCCCGCCGGCCCGCTCGTAGGCGTTCGCCCAGGCATGGTCGAACACATACTCGCCGTAGGAGTGGCCCTTGAAGTAGGCCGGCACGACGCCCTGCACGTGGCCCTGCGCGTCGAGCGCCGCGAGATGCGCCGGCTGCCAGCCGGTGCGCGGGGTGGCCGAGCCGGACTCCTCCAGCGCCGCCAGGAAGGCGTGCCGGACGAACGGGTTGCCGTCCGTGGCGCAGGCGTCCCACTCGGCCGCGGCGACCTCGCCGATGCCGTTCAGAACCTTGACGGTGATGGCATCGCTGCCGTCGGGCATGCCCTCTCCTCCGTGTCAGACCCCGAGGGACCTAGGCAGATGGACATGCCCTGACAAGGTCATACCAGCTCGAACACCGCCTCGACCTCGACCGCCACGTTGAGCGGCAGCGACGGGGCGCCGACGGCGAAGCGGGCGTGGCGGCCGGCGTCGCCGAACACCTCGACCATCAGCTCCGACGCGCCGTTGATCACCGCCGGGTGGTCGTGGAAGTCCGGGCCGCAGTTGACGAAGCCACCCAGCTTCAGGCAGCTGGCGACGCGGTCCAGGTTGCCGCCGCAGGCCGCCTTGACCTGGGCGATGATGTTCAGGCCGCACAGGCGGGCCGCCTGCTTGGCCTCCTCCGCCGAAAAGTCCTGGCCGACCTTGCCGATGAAGCGGCGCTCGCCGTTCCACACCGTCACCTGGCCGGAGACGTACAGGATCTTGCCAGATTGCGTGGTCGGCACGTACGCCGCCACCGGCGCCGCCGGCTGCGGCAGCTCGATCCCGAGTTCCTTGAGGCGCGCCTCGATGCGTCCGGACATGAAAACCCTCCTTGTATGATGTTTGGGCGTGATGTTCGGGCGACGATAGCCTCAGCGCAGCGCGGCGTCGAGCAGCGCGCGGGCGTCGGCGGCGAGCCGGGCGCGCGGCCCGGCCAGTGTGTACATCATATGGCCGCCGTCGTAGACCGGCACCCGGATGCGGTCGCGCTCCCCGCCGGGCAGTTCGAGCTGCGCCGCCAGCCAGCGCGAGCCCAGGTACGGCGTGATCAGGTCGTTGCGGCCGTGCGCCATCATCACGTGCAGGCCCGGCGTCAGCGCCAGCACCTGCTGCAACTCCTCCATGGCGCTGGGGCGCCCCTCGCGCGGCCACTCCCAGCCGCGGTTGACCGCGCTGTTGAGCAGGTGGAACGGCACCTCGGTGCGGAGCTTCAGTTCCTGCTGGACGTAGGCGGTGAAAGCCGTGGAATAGGCCGGTACCGTGCCGGTGAGGAACGGGTCTTCGGACACCCGTGCCGAACCGGGGTTCGGGTCCGGGCCGCTGAAGGCGCCATCGTAGATGCTGACCACGCGCCCCTTGTCGCGCAGCAGCTCGCGCGCGAAAGCCCCCGCCGACACCCGGCCGCGGTGGCGGGTGACGAACTCCGCCGGCAGACCGGTGAGCCGCGACACCTCGGCGAACAGCCCCGCCGACGCGTCCAGGCGGCCGACGTCGAGCGTCGCCAGCCCCGTCAGGTAGCTGGTCAGCGCGAATCGCTCCGCCTCCCCCGCCACGTCGGCCGGGCTGCCCTCCGCCAGCCCGTGCGCGGCGGCGCTGGCCGCCATGGACGGCAACCGGAACGCGGTGGTGAGCAGGCCCGTCGTGTCGTCGCGCACCGTGCCGAAATCGACGACCGGCGACACCATCACCAGCGCGTTGACCGCCACGCCGGCGTTCCGGAACAGTTCGCGCGCCATCTTGGCGATGCGGAAGCCGCCGTAGCTCTCGCCGACCAGCAGCTTGGGGGAAGCCCAACGGTCGTTGCGGGAAATCCACAGCCGCACGATCTCCGACAGGGTGCGGGCGTCGGCGTCCACCTTCCAAAAACGCTTCTCCGCGTCGTCGCCGGATTTCAGCGCCCGGCTGTAGCCGGTGCCCACCGGATCGATGAAGACGAGGTCAGTGAAGGCCAGCCAAGTGTCGGGGTTGTCGGCCAATTGCACCGGCGGCCGCGGCAGCGACCCGTCCTCGTTGAAGCGGACGACCCGCGGCCCCAGCGCGCCCAGGTGCAGATAGGCCGACGCGGCGCCGGGGCCGCCGTTGAAGACGAACGCCACCGGCCGCTTGCCGGGCTCGCCGCCGTCCAGCGTGTAGGTGGTGGTGAAGATCCGCGCCAGCACCTCGTCCTTGCCGGCCTCGCGGACCGGCAGGAACTCGGCCACCGCCGTATAGGACAGGCCGTTGCGGCTGTGCTGGGTGACCGTACGCTGCGCGTCGAAGGCCGCGGGCTTCTCGCTGCGCTCCGGCTTCGGGGCGTCGGGCCTGGCCTCCTGGGCGGGCGCCGCGGCCGGCAGGGCGAGCGTCACGGCGAGGAGCAGCGCGGCGAGGGAGGGACGGAACGGCATCGGCGTGGTCCGGGGATCGTTCGGGGATGCCCTGCCCATGTGGGGCGCCGCGCCCGCCGGACAAGCTGACCAATGGTCGGCCGCGGTTGCGCCTGAAAGCCGTGGCGGCGATCATGCGACGCTCCGTCAACCCGGGAGAACCGCCATGCTCGCTCGCTGCCTCGTTGCCGCCCTTCTGCTGGTCCCCTCGGCCGCGCCGGCCCAGACATCTCCCAATCCCGCGCCCTATGCCGGACAGGAGAGCCGCGCCATCAAGGCGCTGTCGGCGGAGGAGGTGGACGACCTGCTCCAGGCCAGGGGGATGGGGCTGGCCAAGGCGGCGGAGCTGAACGGCTATCCGGGGCCGATGCACGCCCTCGACCTCGCCGCGGATCTCGGGTTGAGCGCCGGGCAGGTGGTGGCGCTGAAGGAGATCCGGGCGCGCATGGCCGACGCGGCCAAACCGCTGGGCGCCGCCATCGTCGAGCGCGAAGGCGACCTCGACCGCAGCTTCGCGGAGCGCCGCATCGACCGGGCGTCGCTGGCGGAAGCAACCGCCGGAATCGCCCGGCTCCAGGGAGAACTGCGGGCGGTCCACCTCGCCGCACACCTGGAAACCCGCGCCGTACTGAGCGAGGAGCAGGCCCGCCGCTACGACACGCTGCGCGGCTACACCGGACGGGGGCACGAACCAGGCAAGGGCCATCACGAGCACGGGAAGGGGCATGGCGGGTAAGGCTGCGGCGCAGCCGAACGCGCACCGCGTCCCACCGACGTTGAGCTTGGCTGGAACAAGCCCGAAAGCTCGGTCATTATGCGTGCATGCGGCGACCGGACAGGAAACAGAAGAAAGAAGTCAAAGCTTCGCTCCGGCGGACCCTGCGCCGCGGCCGGATCCTGCATGTGCGCTCCGGTCTCTCGCCGGAACGGACGCTGGCGGCCCGCGCCGGCCTGATCCTGCTGCTGCTGTTCACCGTCATCGCGGTGTTCTGGTTCGACCGCGACGGGCTGAAGGACCAGATCGACGGGCACATCAGCTTCTCCGACATCCTCTACTTCGCCATGATCACCGTCACCACGGTGGGCTATGGCGACATCGTGCCGGTCAGCAACACCGCGCGGCTGATCGACGCCTTCGCGGTCACGCCGATCCGCATCTTCATCTGGTTCATCTTCCTGGGGACGGCCTATGAGTTCGTCGTGCAGAAGATCGTGGAGGATTTCCGTATGAGCCGCCTCCAGAAGCACCTCACCGACCACGTGGTGCTGTGCGGCTACGGGCACAGCGGCTCCATCGCCGCCAAGGAGACGGTGGCACGCGGGCTCCCGCCGGAACGCGTGGTCGCCATCGACATGTCGGAGGAGCGCGTGCAGCTGGCGGCCGAGGCCGGCTTCATCGGGCTGCGCGGCGACGCCACCAGCGAGGAACTGCTGATCATGGCGCGCGTGCAGGCCGCCAAGGCGGTGATCGTCAGCACGGCGCGCGACGACACGGCGGTCCTGGTGATCCTGACCGTGCGGCACCTGTCCAAGACAGCCAAGATCATCGCCAGCGTCAAGGAGGAGGAGAACATCAAGCTGGCGCAGCTGAGCGGCGCCGATCTGGTGATCTCACCGCCGCGGATCGGCGGCTTCCTGCTGGCCGACGCGGTGGAAACGCGGCAGGCCACGCCGTTCCTGTGCGACCTGATGTCCACCGCCGGGGAGGTCGAACTGCACGAGCGCGCCGCACGCTCCGACGAGGTCGGCAAGACCATGGCCGCGGTGACCCGCGGCATGGTGGTGCAGGTGCACAGCCAGGGCCGCGACGTGCCCTTCAGCGAGCGCCACCGTTACGTCATCCAGCCCGGCGACACGCTGCTGATCATCGACCCCGTGGAGACGGCGGAGCGCTGAACGCCCCGCCGCTCCTCCGCGGTCAGCGGCTCTGCAGGTACGTCAGGACGTTCTCGGGCGCCGACTCGCCGTACGGGTCGCCGTTCTGGCCCGCGTCGTTGATGCCCGGCTCCTCGAACCACTTCTCGACCACGCCGTCGTTGACGACCATGGCGTAGCGCCAGCTGCGCATGCCGAAGCCGACATGGTCCTTGTCGATCAGCATGCCCATGCGGCGGGTGAAGTGGCCCGAGCCGTCCGGGATCAGCTTGACCTTGCTCAGGTTCAGGCTCTTGCCCCACTGGAACATGACGAAGGCGTCGTTGACGCTGAGGCAGTAGATCTCGTCCACGCCGAGGTTGCGGAACTCGTCGTACATGCGCTCGAAGGCCGGGCACTGCTCGTTGGAGCAGGTCGGCGTGAAGGCGCCGGGCAGCGAGAACACCACCACGCGCTTGCCGGCGAACAGGTCGTCGCTCGTCACGTCCTGCCAGCGGAACGGGTTCGGGCCGCCGACGCTCTCGTCACGGACACGGGTCTTGAAGACGACCGAGGGAACCTTGCGTCCTTCCATGAATATCCTCCTGAAATGCCTGATCGAAACGGCCGAAACTCGGGGCAGACCTTACGGCAGGAGCACCGCCGATCCAACCCTTACGAGCGCCGGAGCGCGCTCATGTCGCGCCCGCCGCGGCCTGACGCTCGGCCCGCAACGCCGCCAGCCTGGCCTCCAGCTTGGCGATCTTCCTGTCGATCTTCCGCAGCCGCTTGCCCCTGCCCTTCCCGGCCGCGGCCATCAGCGGCTGGACCCGGCGGTTTACGGTCTCCTTCTCCGCATCGGACAGGCGTTTCCAGGCCCGCGCCTCCTCCAGCGTGCGGAAGCAGGCGTGGCAGACGCTCGTCGAATCGAACTTGCAGGCCTTGATGCAGGGATTTTCCGTTGCGCGCTTGCCCATGGCGTATCGTGCGTCAACCATCCACCGCCGCGGCCGTCTCGGTGCCTGTCCGTCCGAGGGAGCCGAGGACGCGGGTGAAGGTGGTGGCCCCGGCGCTGCGCACCGGCAGGAACGGCTTGGCCATCCGCCGGCACAGCCCCTTCACGCGCAGGCAGGCGTCGTGGCTGACGCAATCGATGGGGCAGACCACCACGTCGGCGCGCTCGACCAGCCCTTCCAGGTTGCGGGTCGCCTGCTCGAAGCCGCCGTCGTGATGCAGCAGGCAGCCGTTGCGCGATTCGACGGCGGCCCGCATGAACGGCAGCAGGCTGGGCCGCCCGCCGACGTAGAGGATCGCCTGCCCGCCGAGGTCGCGGTGCGCCGGGGCAGCCCCCGCGCCGGTGTGGCGCGGCGCCTGGGCCAGACCGTCGAGCACGCGCCGCAACCGCTCCGCCTCGGCTTCGGCGC
>JAEYOB010000096.1 GCA_023412175.1 Pseudomonadota bacterium
GGCCTGCCCGGCGGCTGCCCGCTGCGGCTGCGCTGCCCGCGGGCGCGCGACGCCTGCGCCGACAACGTCCCGGTGCTGGAGACGGTGCGGCCCGGCCACCGCGTGGCCTGCCATTACTGGGACGAGCCGGAGGTTGGCTGAGGGTGGGGGCCGAGGGTGGGGAGCTGAGGGCATGGGGACAATACGCCGCACCCCGCCGGGCACGCTCCGCCGCTCCCCGCGATCCAGGCCACATTCCAGGGTTGCCGACGATGTGATATCTGATGTGGCCTCCCGGGGGCGACCCCTTCAGCAGCGCGCGCACCGATGAACCTTGTCCAGATCGATGACTTCGGCCTCGGTGGCCTCGGTCTGCTGGAAGGATTGGCGACGCCCCTGTGTCTGGTCGATGCCGACGGCCGGGCGGTATGGCTGAACGGGGCGGCCCGCGCGCTGATCGTGGCATCCGATGCCGGCGCGGTGAACGCCCCGCTGAACGCCCCGTCGAATGCCCTGGTGAACGCCGTGATGCCGCCCGATGCGCTGGGGGTGTTGGCCGGGCCGGAACCGCGCGTCGAGGCGCGCGTGACGCTGCGGTGCGGGTGCGCCGCGCTCGACGTCGACGCCCGGCTGTCGGTGGCTTCCGGCCCGGGCGGCGCGCGGCTGATCCTGATCGAGGCGCTGCCCGACACGCCGGCGCGGCAGGAGGTGCTGCGGCTGACCGAGCAGCTGGTGGCGCTGTCCTACGCCTATCCCGACATGCGGTTCGAGCTGCGGCGCGACGGCACCATCCTGGATTTCGCCGCCGCCAGCCCGGCCGAGCTGAACGTGCCGGCCGAACGTTTCCTCAACAGCCGCGTGCAGGACGTGCTGCCGGCGCCGGCCGGCGGGCTGGTCGCCGCCGCCATCGCCCGGCTGAACGCCGGCGAACCGGTGGCCGGGGTGGACTTCGCGCTGCCCGACCCCGGCGGCGCACCGGATGGGGAACGCTGTTTCGAGGCGCGGCTGGTGGCGCTGCACGACGGCGAGCGCGTGCTGTGCAGCGTCCGCAACGTCACCGAGCGCGCTCAGGCGGAACGGCGGGCGCGCCGGGCGCACGAGTTGCTGGTGGACGCCATCGAGAGCATCGCCGACGGTTTCGTGCTGTACGATGCCGACGACCGGCTGGTGCTGTGCAACGCCAAGTACCGCGAGCTGTACGCGCAGAGCGAGGACCTGATCCGCCCCGGCACCAGCTTCGAGACGATCCTGCGCGAGGGGGCGTTGCGCGGCCAGTATACCGTCCCCCCGCATGAACTGGATGCGTGGCTCGCCGACCGCATCGCCCGCCATCGCACGCCCGGCGGGCCGTTCCTGCAGCAGTTCGCGGACGGCCGCTGGATACGGGTCGAGGAACGGCGCACCCGCGACGGCGGCACGGTGGGCCTACGCAGTGACATCAGCGATCTGAAGCAGCAGGAAGCCGAACTTCGCGCCGCCCGCGACGAGGCGGAGCGCGCCAACAGCAGCAAGTCCGACTACATCCATCATCTGAGCCACGAGCTGCGCACGCCGCTCAACGCGGTGATGGGGTTCGCGCAGCTCATCGCCGATCAGCTCATGGGGCCGCTCGGCAACCCGCGCTACCGCGACCATGCGCGGCAGATCGCGTCGGCGGGCGAGTACATGCTGGACATGATCGGGCGCCTGCTCGACCTCGCCAAGATCGAGGCCGGGCGCATGGAGTTGCGCGAGGAGCCCTGCGACCTTGGCCTGCTGGCCGACATGACCTTCGCCATGATGCAGGCGCCGGCCGACGCCCGCGGCGTCACCCTGGTCGGCGAGGTGCCGGAGGACACGCCACTGGTGCTCGGCGACCTGTCGATGATCCGCCAGATGCTGACCAATCTGGTGGGCAACGCGGTGAAGTTCTCGAAGGAGGGCGGCCGGGTGACCGTGCGTGTCGAGCGGCTGGACAACGGCGCCGTGGCGCTGAGCGTCGCCGACACCGGCATCGGCATGTCCGCCGAGCAGCTTCCCCGTGCGCTGGACGCCTTCGGACAGGTGCACGCGCGGTCCGTCTCGGCCGAACGGGGGTCGGGGCTCGGATTGCCGCTGACCCGCGCGCTCATCGAACTGCACGGCGGGCAATTCGGGATCGACAGCGCGCCGGGAGCCGGAACGACGGTGCGGCTGGTGTTCCCGGCGACGCGGGTGGACAGGAGCTAGCCAAAGAAAAAGCCCCTCCCTGGCGGGAGGGGCCCAGTCGTGCGGGACTGTAAACCGCTTAGTAGCGGTAATGGTCGGGCTTGTACGGGCCCTCGGCGCTGACGCCGATGTAGCTGGCCTGCTTGTCGGTCAGCGTGGTCAGCTTGGCGCCGATCTTGTCGAGGTGCAGGCGGGCGACCTTCTCGTCGAGGTGCTTCGGCAGCACGTAGACCTTGCGCTCGTAGTTGGCGGCGTTGTTCCACAGCTCGATCTGCGCCAGCACCTGGTTGGTGAAGGAGGCGCTCATCACGAAGCTCGGGTGGCCGGTGGCGCAGCCCAGGTTCACCAGGCGGCCCTTGGCCAGCACGATCAGGCGCTTGCCGTCGGGGAACACCACCTCGTCGACCTGCGGCTTCACCTCTTCCCACACCAGGTTCTTCAGCGAGTCGATCTGGATCTCGCTGTCGAAGTGGCCGATGTTGCAGACGATGGCGCGATCCTTCATGGCGCGCATGTGGTCGAGCGTGATGACGTCCACGTTGCCGGTCGCCGTGACGAAGATGTCGCCGAGCGGCGCCGCCTCGTCCATGGTGATGACCTGATAGCCTTCCATGGCGGCCTGGAGGGCGTTGATCGGGTCGATCTCGGTGACCATCACGCGGGCGCCCTGGCTGCGCAGCGAGGCGGCCGAGCCCTTGCCCACGTCGCCGTAGCCGGCGACCACGGCGACCTTGCCGGCCACCATCACGTCGGTGGCGCGCTTGATGCCGTCCACCAGCGACTCGCGGCAGCCGTACAGGTTGTCGAACTTCGACTTGGTGACGCTGTCGTTGACGTTGATGGCGGGCACCTTCAGCGTGCCGGCCTTCATCATCTCATACAGGCGGTGCACGCCGGTGGTGGTCTCCTCCGACAGGCCGCGCACGTCGTCCAGCATCGAGGGGTACTTGTCGTGCATGATCTGCGTGACATCGCCGCCGTCGTCCAGGATCATGTTCGGCGTCCAGCCGTCCGGACCCTTCAGGGTCTGCTCGATGCACCACCAGAACTCCTCCTCCGTCTCGCCCTTCCAGGCGAAGACCGGGATGCCGGCGGCGGCGATGGCGGCGGCGGCGTGGTCCTGGGTCGAGAAGATGTTGCACGACGACCAGCGCACGGTGGCGCCCAGCGCGGTCAGCGTCTCGATCAGCACGGCGGTCTGGATCGTCATGTGCAGGCAGCCGACGATGCGCGCGCCCTTCAGCGGCTTGGAATCGCCGTACTCGTTGCGCAGCGCCATCAGGCCGGGCATCTCGGTCTCGGCGATGGTGATCTCCTTGCGACCCCAATCGGCGAGGCTGATGTCCTTGACCTTGTAGTCCGTAAAGCTGGCGGCCATCGCTGCGTCTCCTGGCAAAAAAGCATCCGTTGGGGCGGCGCGACGCCTTCCCCTTCATGGCGGCCCATGTAGCAGCCGCCCTGTCAGCACGCAAGCATAAAGATATCTTTATGTTTGTCAGCTAGCCTTTTCGGCGGAACCCCATCGGTCAGCCGCCGGGCGGACGAGCGCCGCGCCCAGCATCAGGAACACGGCCCCCAGCGCCACCACCCCGGCGGCGCCGAACAGTGCGACGGCGAAGCTGCCAGTGCGCTCGACGGCGATGCCGGCCGGCAGCGGTCCGAGGATCTGGCCAAGACCGTAGGCTGCGGTGAGCGCGCCGACCACCTTGGCGGACGCACCGCCCGACAGTTGCCGGCCCAGCGTGAAAGCCAGCGTGACGATGCCGACGAAAGTGCCGCCGAACAGCGCCGCCGCGGCGAAGGCGCCGGCCGTTCCCAGCCCGGCCAGCGGCAGCACGATGCCGACCGCCTGCACCGCGTGGGCGAGGATCAGCGCCCGCCAGGCGCCAAGCTTCCGGCCCACCGCCGCCCACAGCAGGCCGGAGGGGATGGCGGCCAGCCCGGCGACGGTCCATGCCGCCTCGCCGACGGCGGCGGTGTCCGGCGCGTGCTTCAATATTGCAACCAGAAAGGTCCCGCTGACGATATAGCCCGCCCCCTCCAGAAAATACGCCGCGGTGAGCAGCAGCAGCGGCGCCGACAGCCCGCCCGCCGCTGCGGCCACGGTCGTCGCGGCACCGTGCGGCACGTGATCGGTCACCCACAGCCAGACCGGCACGGCCAGCGCGACGCACAGCGCACCGAGCGCCAGCCAGTCGCCGTCCCAGCCCAGCCGCGCGCCGAACAGCGCCACGAAAAGGCCGGAGCCGGCGATGCCGACGCCGACGCCCGTGTACATCCAGCCGGCGCGGGACTCGGCCCCCGCCCGCACCAGGGCGTCCAGCACCATGGCGATGCCCAGGATGAACAGCCCGGCGCTCGCCAGGCCGGACAGGAAGCGCAGCACCGACCACGCCAGGAAATCGGTGGTCAGCCCCATGCCCGCGGTGGTGGCGATGCTGACCACCAGCGCCGCGCGGAAGATCCGGGTGCGCACCGCGCCGTGCGGCACCCAGCCGGCAGCCGCCGCACCCAGGAAATAGCCGAGGTAGTTGAGCGAGGCCAGCAGCCCGGCGCCGTCTCCGCCCAGCCCGGTCGCCGCCTGCATCGCCGGCAGGATCGGGGCGTAGGCGAAGCGCCCGATGCCCATGGCGATCACCAGGGTCAGCAGCCCACCGACCAGCACCCGTGCCATAGCGCGCTCCTCCAGCGTTGGCGAACACCATTGCGCGGTGCGTCAATCATCTCCAATGAAATGTTCCGATGCCTCCCATCTCCGAATGTGAATGATTCGCGTGATCCGTTAAAATCGGCAGGGTTGCAGGCACGGAGTCGGCGTGCTAGGCAACGCGCAAATGGCGCTGTGTCGCGAATCGGGAGCCTGCCGCGCGAACGGCGACGGAACAGGCGGGTTCAGCGGAGAACAAAGCATGCCCTACGTCGTCACCGAAGCCTGCATCAAGTGCAAGTACACGGACTGCGTCGAGGTCTGCCCCGTGGATTGCTTCTACGAGGGCGAGAACATGCTCGTCATCCATCCGGATGAGTGCATCGATTGCGGCGTGTGCGAGCCGGAGTGCCCGGCGGAAGCCATCGTCCCGGACACCGACGGCATCGCGGACCAATGGATGGAGCTGAACCGCGAGTACGCGGCGAAGTGGCCCAACCTGACCCGCAAGAAGGACGCTCCCGCCGACGCCGACGCCAACAAGGGCGTGCCCGGCAAGTTCGAGAAGTTCTTCAGCCAGAATCCGGGTTCGGGCAACTGAAACGCCTGAAAAGCTTGGAGTCGCGCCCGTACCGCGGTGCGGGCGCCTCATGCTGCTGTGCAAAAAAATCGGGGCTGCCATCCCAGGGCGGCAGCGGAATCCGAGCGGTTGGCTGCGTGTAACCTTTGTAACTTGGGCGTAACACGGGTATACTCCGCGCCCGGAAGCCGGCCCCTGCGCCATTGCCGGTGCTCCCTGAGACAAAGAGGCTCCTCGCCTCCATCGCAGCTGCGGCGGACTCCATTCCCGCGGTGAGATGGCGGTGTCAGGGCCTTTTTCGCCCCTTCCACCGGGGCGGCAAAATGGCAAGGTCGCGAGAGTGAGAGCCAACCAAGATGTCGAGCAAGCTTGAGTTCGAGGCGGGTGACTTCGTGGTTTACCCGGCCCATGGCGTCGGACGAGTCGAGGGTATCGAAACCCACGTCATCGCGGGCCAAGAGATTCAGCTTTACGCGATCACCTTCGAAAAAGAGCGCATGACGCTCAAGGTGCCGGTCACCAAGGCCAAGAACTCCGGCCTGCGCCGGCTGTCCACGAAGGACCGCATCAAGGTGGCGCTTGAGACCCTTCAGGGCCGCTCCCGCATCCGCCGCACCATGTGGAGCCGCCGCGCCCAGGAGTATGAGGCCAAGATCAACTCCGGCGATCCCGTCTCCATCGCCGAGGTGGTGCGCGACCTGTACCGCGGCACCGACCAGTCCGACCAGTCCTACAGCGAGCGCCAGATCTATCAGGCCGCGCTGGAGCGTCTGGCCCGCGAGCTGGCCGCCGTCGAGAAGATCGACGAGCTGAAGGCCACCGAGCGCCTGGAGCAGGTCCTGAAGAAGGCCGCCTGATCCGGACCGCAAGGGACCCGACGAAGAAGAGGGGCGGCTTCGGCCGCCCTTTTTCGTGTTTGCGTCCCTTTGCCGCTTCCTTTGCCGCGCGCGCGCTGCTTACATTCGGGGATGGCCGAAACGCACAAGTTCGCCGACCTGGGTCGCCCGCGCACCATCTGGGCAATCGGTTCGGTTCATGCTCAACCCGACCGTCTGCACGCCATCCACGAGGCGGTGGGATCCCGCTTCCGGGCCGGCGACCGGCTGGTCTATCTGGGCAACCTCCTGGGCTGGGGAGCACCGGTGCCGGAGACGGTGGACGCGGTGCTGGCTTTCCGCCGGGCGCTTCTGTCGCTTCCCGGCCTGTTCGCCACCGACATCGTCTACCTGCGCGGCAGCCAGGAGGAGATGTGGCAGAAGCTGCTTCAGCTCCAGTTCGCGCCCAACCCGCAGGAGGTGCTGGACTGGATGATGCGCCAGGGGGTGGCGGCGACGCTGGCGGCGTACGGCGGCACGCCCGAGCAGGGGATGGCCGCGGCGCGCGGCGGGGCGATGGCGCTCGGCCGCTGGACGGCGGCGTTGCGGGCGGCCATGCAG
>JAEYOB010000012.1 GCA_023412175.1 Pseudomonadota bacterium
GGGCTGCATCGTCCAGTTCGGCGGCCAGACGCCGCTGAAGCTGGCCGAGGCGCTGGAGAAGGCCGGCATCCCGATCCTCGGCACCTCGCCGGACGCCATCGACCTCGCCGAGGACCGCGAGCGCTTCCAGAAGCTGCTGCACGAGCTGAACCTCAAGCAGCCGGCCAACGGCCTCGCCCGCTCGCTGGAAGAGGCGGAGAAGGTCGCGCAGACCATCGGCTTCCCGGTGGTGATCCGCCCGTCCTACGTGCTGGGCGGCCGCGCCATGGAGATCGTCCACGACATGGCCGGGCTCCAGCGCTACATGGGCACCGCCGTGAAGGTGTCCGGCAAGAACCCGGTGCTGATCGACAGCTACCTGCAGGACGCCATCGAGGTGGACGTCGACGTGGTCTGCGACGGCAGCCAAGTCTACGTCGCCGGCGTCATGGAGCACATCGAGGAGGCCGGCATCCACTCCGGCGACTCCGCCTGCGCCCTGCCGCCCTACTCGCTGCCCAAGGACGTCATCGCCGAGATCAACCGGCAGTCCGACGCGCTGGCCCGCGCGCTCAAGGTGGTCGGCCTGATGAACGTGCAGTTCGCGGTCAAGGACGGCTCGGTCTACATCCTGGAGGTCAACCCGCGCGCCTCGCGCACGGTGCCCTTCGTCGCCAAGGCCACCGGCACCGCCATCGCCAAGATCGCCGCCCGCGTCATGGCCGGCGAGAAGCTGAAGGACTTCAAGCTGAACGGCCCGAACCCGCCGCACACCGCGGTGAAGGAAGCCGTCTTCCCGTTCGCCCGCTTCCCCGGCGTGGACGTGGTGCTCGGCCCGGAGATGAAGTCCACCGGCGAGGTCATGGGCCTCGACCACAACTTCGCGCTCGCCTTCGCCAAGTCGCAGCTCGGCGCCGGCGTGTCGCTGCCCACCACCGGCACCGCCTTCATCTCGGTGAAGGACCGCGACAAGGCGTCGCTGGCCCCCATCGCCCAGAAGCTCCAGGGCATGGGCTTCCGCCTGATCGCCACGGTCGGCACCGCCGCCTTCCTGAAGGAGGCCGGCGTCACCACCGAGCTGGTCAACAAGGTGGTCGAGGGCCAGCCGCACATCGTCGATTACATGATCAACGGCGAGGTTGCGCTGGTCATCAACACCACGGAAGGCGCCCAGGCGCTGTCCGACAGCTTCAGCCTGCGCCGCACCGCGCTGACCTACAGCATCCCCTACTACACCACCGTGGCGGGGGCGCGGGCGGCGGTCGAGGCCATCGCGGCGCTGCGGAACGGCAGCCTTGAAGTTGCCCCGTTGCAGTCGTACCTTAGCGGATCGTACTAGGGATGGTTGACGGCGCGGCGGCTTCCGTCGCGCCGAAATCTTTCCCCAGAGGACGTGTTCGCAGGGTTGATGGACCGCAAGACATGGAAAAAGTGCCGATGACCGCGGCGGGTTATGACCGCTTGCAGGAAGAGTTGAAGCACCTGAAGATCGTGGAACGGCCTGCCGTCATTAAGGCGATCGCCGAAGCGCGCGAGCACGGGGACCTGTCTGAAAACGCCGAATACCACGCCGCGCGGGAGCGTCAGAGCTTCATCGAGGGCCGCGTCGGCGAGCTGGAGGACAAGATCAGCCGGGCCGAGGTCATCGACCCAACCAAACTGTCGGGCGACACCGTCAAGTTCGGCGCCACCGTGACGCTGGCCGACGAGGACACCGACGAGGAGATCACCTACCAGATCGTCGGTTCGGAAGAGAGCGACATCAAGAACGGCTTCCTGTCGATCACCTCGCCGCTGGCGCGGGCACTGATCGGCAAGTCGGTCGGCGACAGCGTGGAGGTCTCCACCCCCGGCGGCTCCAAGCTGTACGAGATCATCAAGCTCGCCTTCAAATAAGGCCCCACCTCTCTCCCGCCTTCGGCATCGCCTGAAACCCGGGGCAATCGCCTTTGGCCTTCAACCCTCTCCCCGGCGGGGAGAGGGGGCGACCATGGCGCGGCCCGCCGGCCGCCCTCACCCTTCCTTCAGCAGCTTCGCCAGGAACGCCGTCACCCGCGCCACCGCGTCGGCGCGCGCCGCCTCGTTGGTGCCGACGCGCGCCTGGCCGGTGGGCGTGGAGGCGACGTCCTTGCGGGTGCGCACCGGCGTCGGCGGCAGGTCGAAGCCATGATGGGCGTCGGGATAGACCACCAGTTCCAGCCGGTCCTTGACGGAGTCGCGGCCGGCCAGCTCCTGGCAGGGCTCGGCCGGCGTCCAGTCGTCGTTCTCGCCGATCAGGATCAGCAACGGCCCGCTCGGCTCCCAGCGCGGGTTGCGCAGCGCCCCGCCGCAGCCGGGATAGAAGGCCACCGCCCCGCGGAACCCCATGCCGTCGCCGTCCGAGTCGTAGGCCGCCAGCACCGTGCCGCCACCGTGTGACCAGCCCAGCGCGGCGATGCGCTCCCCCTGCACGTCCGGGCGGCCGCGCAGGAACGCCAGGGCACCCCAGGCGTCGCGCTTGCGCTCGATCGAGGCGCGCACGCGGCGGTCCGTCTGCGAGCATTGCTCGGCGATGCCGCGCGGCCCGAAACTGTCCACCAGCATCACCAGATAACCCTGGTCGCGCAGCGTGCGCGCCCACCAGAGATGGCGCGCCGACAGCGCCCCGGCCTTGGTGTACAGGCCGCTGCACCCCTGCAGCAGCACCACGGCCGGGAACGGGCCGGGGCCGGCCGGGCGCATGATCCGCCCCTGCAGCCGCGTCGGCTCGCCGCTGGTGATGTCGGCGTCCTTGGACGGGAAGGCGGCCAGCTCGGTGGCGCTGGTGTTGGGACTCGTTGCCGCACCGGCAGCGGTGCCGGCGAGCAGCGCCGCCGCGACGGCGGCTCCGATGACGGTGCGCAGGGCAAGGGCGGTCGGCATGGAAAAGCAATCTCCGCAAACGGACGGAGGAATCATAGCACCGGATGCTCCGGCGGAAAGCGCCTTCGTTGCGGCGCAACATCGCGGAACGGAAACGGCGCCGCCCGGAGGCGGCGCCGTTTAACAGGCATGGGCGATGCGGATCTCAGCGCCGCACGGTGCGGGGCGCCGCTTCCTCCACGTCCACGTCCTCGTCGTCCTCGTTCCCTTCCGGGATGTCGGGCGAATCGACGTCGATCGGCACGCCCGGCAGATACTTCGACCCGCGGATCGACAGCGCCGACTTGACGTGCGCCACATTCGGCGCGCTGGTCAGCTTGGTGGTAAGGAAACGCTGGTAGTCGTCCCAGTCCTCGGCAACGATCTTCAACAGGAAATCGTATTCGCCGGCGAGCATGTTGCACTCGCGAACCAGCGGCCAACTGTTGACCAACTCCTCGAATTTCTTTAGGTCAGCTTCCGCTTGGCTGGAAAGGCCGACCTGGGCGAACACGGTGACGCCGAACCCCAGCGCATCGGGGTTGATGTCGGCGTGGTAGCCGCGGATGAACCCCGCCTCTTCCAGCGCACGCACGCGCCGGAGGCAGGGCGGAGCGGAGATGCCGGCGCGCCGCGCAAGCTCCACGTTCGTCATCCGGCCGTCATTCTGCAGATCGCGCAGAATGCGCCGGTCAATTCGGTCGAGTTTGACCCGCCGCATGGTGTACTCAGCTAGCTCCGGGGGATGGACTGAGCAACGATATTACACGGCGTCGACCCACACGCCAAGCCGGAACCCTTTTCGCCGGGAAGCAAAATTCTGCACCGCACCGTGTCCTAACGACATGCGCGACGACGGGCCGCACCCCATACCCGCCCTCCCGGCCCGTCTTTTGGATCAGGCATCGGACATGAACGCTCTCACCTGCTGGGTCATCACCGACGGCAAGCCGGGCATGGAGAACCAGTGCCGCGGCATCGCCGAAGCCATGGGCATCGAACCCGTCGTCAAGCGGGTGCGGCTGCGCAGCCCGTGGCGCCAGCTCAGCCCGTTCCTGCGCCTCGGCAACCGCTTCGCCGCCGGGCCGGAGGGCGATCCGATCCGCCCGCCATGGCCCGATCTCGTCATCGGCTGTGGCCGGCAGAGCATCGCCCCGTCGCTGGCCATCCGGAGGGCGTCGCGCGGCCGGACCTTCACCGTGCACATCCAGGATCCGCAGATCAGCCCGCGCCACTTCGACATGGTGGTGGTGCCGCGGCACGACCGGCTGCGCGGCGCCAACGTGCTGGTGACGCGCGGCTCGCTGC
>JAEYOB010000017.1 GCA_023412175.1 Pseudomonadota bacterium
CCTCCAGCTCGCACACCGTGGGGCCGATGAAGGCCGGCAAGCAGTTCGTGGACGAGCTGCGCGCCGGCGGCCTCCTCACTGAGGCCACCCGCGTGCAGGCCGACGTCTACGGTTCTCTGGCGCTGACCGGCAAGGGCCACCACACCGACGTCGCCGTCATCCTCGGCCTCGGGGGCAACCTGCCGGACACCGTCGAGATCGACGCGATCCCCGGCTTCGTCCAGCAGGTGCGCGCCAGCCAGCGCCTGCCGCTGGGCGCCGAGGGGCACGTGGTGGAGTTCCCCGCCACCGCCCTCACCTTCCACCGCTCCAACCTGCCGAAGCACGAGAACGGCCTGACCTTCCAGGCCTTCGCCGGTGACCGGCTATTGCTGGGCAAGACCTACTACTCGATCGGCGGCGGCTTCATCGTCGACGACGAGCATTTCGGCCGGACCGCCGGCGACGCGGTGGAACTGCCCTACCCCTTCGCCTCGGCCGCCGACCTGCTGAGGCATTGCCGGGCCACCGGCCTGTCCTTCTCCGGCCTGATCCTGGAGAACGAGCTGCGCCTGCACAGCCGCGAGGAGATCCGCGACTATTTCGCCCGGATCTGGCAGACCATGCGCGCCTGCATGGAGCGCGGCATGACTACGGAAGGCGTGCTGCCCGGCCCGCTGCGGGTGCCGCGCCGCGCCGCCGCCCTGCGCCGCCAGCTTGCCTCGTCGGAGGCGCTGTCCCGCGACCCGATGAACGTGGTGGACTGGGTGAACATGTTCGCCTTCGCGGTCAACGAGGAGAATGCCTCGGGCGGGCGCGTGGTGACCGCCCCGACCAACGGCGCCTGCGGCATCGTGCCGGCCGTGCTCGCCTACTACCACAACTTCATCAAGCCGCTGGACGACGAGGCCTACACCCGCTTCTTCCTCGCCTCGGCGGCGATCGGCGCGCTCTACAAGATGAACGCCTCCATCTCCGGCGCCGAGGTGGGCTGCCAGGGCGAGGTCGGCGTGGCCTGCTCCATGGCCGCCGGCGGCCTCGCCGACCTGCTCGGCGGCAGCCCGGAACAGGTCTGCATGGCGGCGGAAATCGCCATGGAGCACAACCTCGGCCTGACCTGCGACCCTGTGGGCGGACAGGTGCAGATCCCCTGCATCGAGCGGAACGCCATGGGCGCCATGAAGGCCATCAACGCGACGCGCATGTCCCTGCATCGGATCAGCGAACCGCTGGTGTCACTCGACAAGGTGATCGAGACGATGTTCGATACCGGCAAGGACATGGACCCGAAGTACCGCGAGACCTCCTGCGGCGGCCTCGCCACCAAGATCGTCGCAGCCCCGGCGCCGCAGCCGGCACAGGGCGGCGACATCCACTGGGCGGCCTAGCGCCGCGAACCCATCAGGAAGACGCCGCCACCATCGAGGCGGCGGCGGGCATAGCAAAGGTTACGGTCATGGACACTCTCCTCAGGGATACCGATGTTGCGGCCCCCGCGCGGGACGCCACCCCCGACACGACCGGCGAGCCCTGGCGGGGTTTTGCGCCGGGGGTCTGGCGGCACGAGGTGAACGTCCGCGACTTCATCCTGCGCAACCTGCGCCCCTACGAGGGCGACGGCGCCTTCCTGACGCCGGCCAGCGAGCGCACCCGGCGGCTGTGGGACAAGGTCACCGCGCTGCTGCGCCAGGAGCGCGCCGCCAAGGGCGGCGTGCTCGCCGCCGACACCGAGGTCTTCGCCGCCATCACCGCGCACGCGCCGGGCTACATCGACAAAAGCCTGGAGCTCATCCTCGGCCTGCAGACCGACCGGCCGCTGAAGCGCGCCATCATGCCCTTCGGCGGCTGGCGCACCGTCAAAAACGGCCTGGAGGCCTACGGCTACACCCCCTCGCCCAAGCTCGCCGAGAGCTTCCCGGCCCTGCGCAAGACCCACAACGACGCCGTCTTCGACGTCTACACCGACGAGATGCTGCGCTGCCGCAAGTCCGGCGTCATCACCGGCCTGCCCGACGCCTACGGCCGCGGCCGCATCATCGGCGACTACCGCCGCCTGGCGCTGTACGGCGCCGACTTCCTGATCGCCGACAAGACGGCCCAGCTCGCCTCGCTCGACCTTGAGCGCATCGACGAGGAGGTGCTGCGCCTGCGCGAGGAGATCGCCGAGCAGATCAAAGCGCTCGGCGAGCTGGTCGCGATGGCCGCCAGCTACGGCTTCGACGTCGCCCGCCCGGCCGCCAGTGCGCACGAGGCGGTGCAGTGGACCTACCTCGCCTACCTCGCCGCGGTCAAGGAGGCCAACGGCGCCGCCATGTCGCTCGGCCGCGTCTCGACCTTCCTCGACATCTTCCTCGAGCGCGACCTGACGGCCGGCCGGCTCAGCGAGGAGCAGGCGCAGGAGCTGATCGACCAGTTCGTCGTCAAGCTGCGCCTGGTGCGCTTCCTGCGCACGCCGGAGTACGACCAGCTGTTCTCCGGCGATCCGACCTGGGTCACCGAATGCCTCGGCGGCATGGCCGAGGACGGACGGCCGCTGGTCAGCCGCACCAGCTTCCGCATGCTGCACACGCTGAGCACCCTGGGGCCGGCGCCGGAGCCCAACCTCACCGTGCTGTGGTCGGAGCGGCTGCCGGAGGGCTTCAAGCGCTTCTGCGCCGAGACCTCGATCCGGACCTGCTCGCTGCAGTACGAGAACGACGACCTGATGCGGCCGTACTGGGGCGACGACTACGGCATCGCCTGCTGCGTCTCGGCGATGCGCATCGGCAAGCAGATGCAGTTCTTCGGGGCGCGGGCCAACCTGGCCAAGGCGCTGCTGTACGCCATCAACGGCGGGCGCGACGAGGTGTCGGGCGAGCAGGTCGGCCCGGCCTTTGCGCCGGTCGCCGGCGCGGTGCTCGCCTACGACGAGGTGCTGGCGAAGTTCCAGCCGATGCTGGAGTGGCTGGCCCGGGCCTACATGAACACGCTGAACGCCATCCACTACATGCACGACAAGTACATGTACGAGCGGCTGGAGATGGCGCTGCACGACCGCGACGTGCTGCGCACCATGGCCTGCGGCATGGCCGGGCTGTCGGTGGTGGCCGACAGCCTGTCGGCGATCAGGCACGCCCGGGTGACGGTGGTGCGCGACGGGCGCGGGCTGGCCACCGGCTTCGCCGTCGAGGGCGAGTACCCGGCGTTCGGCAACAACGACGCGCGGGTCGACGGCATCGCGGTGTGGCTGGTCGAGGCGTTCATGGCGGCGCTGCGCAAGCAGAAGCCGTACCGCGGCGCGGTGGTGACGCAGTCGGTGCTGACCATCACCTCGAACGTGGTGTACGGCCAGAAGACCGGGGCGACGCCGGACGGCCGCCAGGCCGGGCAGCCGTTCGCGCCGGGGGCCAACCCGATGCACGGGCGCGACCGCAAGGGGGCGGTGGCGTCGATGGCGTCGGTGGCCAAGCTGCCCTACGCGCACGCGCAGGACGGCATCTCCTACACCTTCACCATCGTGCCCGGGGCGCTCGGGCCGACGGCGGGCGAGCGGGTGGGCAACCTGGTCGGCCTGCTGGACGGCTACTTCGCCCAGGGCGGCCACCACATCAACGTCAACGTCTTCGACCGCGAGACGCTGCTGCACGCCATGGACCACCCCGAGCAGTACCCGCAGCTCACCATCCGGGTGTCGGGCTACGCCGTCAACTTCATCAAGCTCACCCGCGAGCAGCAGCTCGACGTCATCAACCGTACCTTCCACAGCGCACACTGAGTCGGGTATAGGGCGTCATGCCCGACGCCCTCCGTTTCGTTTTGGACACCAACGTCCTCGTCAGCGCCGCCCTCCTTCCGGAGGGCGGCGTCCGCCGTTACGAACCGACCCGCCTGTGCGTCGAGATCGCCTGGCACGACGGTGTGATCCTGGTGTCGGACGCGACGCTGGCCGAGCTGCGCGAGGTGCTGATGCGCCCCGCCTTCGACCGCTTCAAGCCGCGCGCCGCGCGCGAGGCCTTCCTGGCCGCCATCGAGGCCGAAAGCGAGCGCGTCGTGCCCGCCGAGGAACCCCGCCTGTGCAGCGACCCGGACGACGACAAGTTCCTGGCGGTGGCGCTGACCGGCCGCGCCGACATGCTGCTGACCGAAGACAAGGCGGTGCTGGCGCTGCGCACGGTGGGCGGAACGCGAATCCTGCGGCCCATCGCGTTCGCCCGGCAGGACGGCTGATACCAAAGGCGCTCGATGGCTTCCATCAAGCGCCTTTGGTTCAAACCCGACAGTACAGTGCGCAGCAATGTGCGAAAGGGTCATACGGCCGGCCGATCATGGAAGCATCCATGCGCCGGCCGTATGACGGGCGCGGCGGCGGCAAAGGCTTTTGCTGGCGTGAGGATCAAGGTGACAGCGTGCCGGCGGACCGCGGATTTGCGCGGCCGGTGGTTACGGCAAGCTCACCAAGAAGAAACTGGCGGATGGGGGGAGATTCGAACTCCCGATACCCTTGCGGGTATGCCGCATTTCGAGTGCGGTGCATTCAACCACTCTGCCACCCATCCGTGGCGCCCCGCGGTGCGGAGCGGCGCGGAACCTAACCGAAGCTTTCCGGCGCTGCAAGCCCTTTTGATGAGTTTCCAGCACCGGATATGCAATTCGCTGAATCCCATGCGCCCGCCTGCCCGCGCGCGGCGAGGCCGCAGCCTTATATAGTGCTCGTATAGTGCTCGGCGGCGCCCCGACGCCCGGCTTTCGCCGGTTTCCGCCCCAAACCCTGTTGACTCTGCGGGGAAGCTGCGTATAAATCGCCGCTCTCACGAACGGGCGCGCACCAACAACGGTGGGCGGGCGGCCCGCCGTTTGTTTTGAAATGGGTATGACGACAATGTTCGCAGTGATCCGCACCGGCGGCAAGCAGTACAAGGTCGCTTCTGGCGACGTGATCAAGGTCGAGAAGCTCGCGGGCGAGGCCGGCGCTTCCATCACGCTCGATGACGTGCTGATGGTCAGCGACGCCGGCGCCACGACGATCGGCACGCCGACGGTGGCGGGCGCTTCGGTGGTTGCCGAGGTGATCGCCCAGGACCGTGGCCCGAAGATCATCGTCTTCAAGAAGAAGCGCCGCCAGAACTACCGCCGTAAGAACGGCCATCGCCAGG
>JAEYOB010000216.1 GCA_023412175.1 Pseudomonadota bacterium
CGGCACGGCCGGTACGCTCGGATTCGTGGGCAGCACGATGGTCGGCGGCACGGGGCCGGCATCACCGCCGGTCAGCGGCGGTTCGGCCTTCGGCAGCGGCGGCGTGATCGGCGGCTCCAGGGGGGCCGGCTTGGAAGCGGTGGCCGGTGGCGGATCGACGGCGAGGGCGCGGGTGAGCGGACGCTCCTCCACCGGCGGCAGCGCCGCCACGCGGTCGCCGGACCGGATTTCGGGCGGCAGGTCCAGGCCGGAGATGAGGCCTGGCTGGCTGCTGCGGGCGAGCGCCAGCGCGTCCCCGTTCTCCACCGCGGGCGGCCAGCCGAAGGTGTCGTGGGACCAGGCCCGAACCGCGTCGCCGGTTCCGGCCCACAGCGTGCCCGCCTCCTTGCTCAGATCCGCGGTGTAGCGGTCGATGTCGATGTCGGGGCGCAACTGCTGGACCGCCAGCAGCGCACCGGCCCCGACGACGGCGACCAGGATCGCCGCGGTCACCCAGGCGCCGGCCACCGTATGGCGACGGTGGCGCAGCGGCGGCATGACGCCGACCGACGGCGGCACGGTCCAGTCGGAGGCTGGCATCTCCGCCGCGCCCGACGGCGCAAGGTGCGGGCTGGTGGCGGGCGGGGCGGGGCGGTGGATGCGGCCGAAGGAGATCGCCGCGACGGTGGAATCAGGGTGTTCCTGCGCTGCCGCCGACGGTGCGGCGTCGCCGACCAGCCGGTAGATGACGCCCAGGTCGCGCACCGCCTGCTGAAGGGCGGGACGGGCCAGCAGGCGCTCCAGTTCGGGCGTGCCGGACAGGAGGATCTGCACGAAGCGCCCGCTGGGGGTTTCCGACCGGCTCAACTCCGCCAGATCGACCAGCGTCGCTGGGGCGAGGAGATGGGCGTCCTCCACCGCCAGGAGGCCGCTGCCGGCTAGGTTCAGCTGGCTTTCCAACTCCTCGACCAGCGCGTCGAAGTCGGCGCCATCCTCCTCCGGACGGATGCCCGCGGCGTCGGCCGCGTCGGCCACGAGATTCTCGACCTGCATGCCGTGCTGCGCCACGACCGGCAGCACCAGCGATCCGTCGGAGGTGACCTGCTCGGTCACGCGGGCGAACACGCCGCCGCGTTCCGACCCGGCGCCGCCGATCAGCACGAGCAGGCGCTTGCGGGCGAGCAGAGCCAGAAGAAGGCCGTCGAACGCCTCCTGCTGGTCCGGGCGGAGGGGAGCGGCACCGCGGCGTGGCGCGGAAGGGGCGGGCTGCTGAGCGTGACGATCCATGGGTATGCGGTGGCCTGTGAAAAGGTCGCAGATCATGAGTCTAGTAACGGCGGCGCTCCGTTCGACGGTGCAAAGGGGAGGGGGGCACCCTCTTCCGGAGGGGGATGGACTATACGGGAGGCTGGCCGCGCGTCGGGTGGGCGGTATAGGCTGCCGGCCCCCGACGCCCCTATTTCCGAGCCTGTACCATGCGCATCGGCATCGACCTCGGCGGCACCAAGATCGCTGCCATCGCCCTCGACGAGCAGGGCCGCGAACGCGCCCGCACGCGCGCCGGCACCCCACGCGGCTACGACGCCATGCTCGATGCGCTGGCCGGCGCCGTGGCGGAGCTGGAGCGGGCGGCGGGCACCGCCATGGGCATCGGGATCAGCCTGCCGGGGGTGGTCGATGCGGTTGCTGGAACGGTGCAGGCGGTAAACCTGCCCTGGCTCGACGGGCGGCCCTTCGCGGCCGACCTCGCGGCGCGCACTGGGCGCGGCGTGCGCATCGCCAACGACGGCAACTGCTTCGCACTCTCGGAGGCGGTGGATGGCGCCGCCGCCGGGGAGGGGGTGGTGTACGGGATCATCCTCGGCACCGGTGTCGGCGGCGGACTGGTGGTCGGCGGGCGCATCCTCGCCGGAGCCAACGCCATTGCCGGAGAATGGGGCCACACGCCGCTGCCCTGGCGGCGGGAGGGCGAGGATGGTCCGCCGGAGCCCTGCGGCTGCGGCCGGCCGGGCTGCGTCGAGACGGTGTTGAGCGGTGCCGGACTGACCCGTCTGCACGCCCGCCACACCGGCGAATCCCTGGCGCCGCCCGAGATTGCCCGGCGTACCGGGGCCGGCGACGACGCGGCCCGCGCGACGCTTGAGCGTTACGCCGATGCGCTGGCCCGGTCGCTGGCGGTGGTGGTCCACATCATCGATCCCGATGCGATGGTCATCGGCGGGGGGCTGTCGAACCTGCCGGGGTTGGCCGAGGCCGCGGCGGCGCGGATTGGCCGGCATACGCTGGCAGCGGCGCCGCGCACGCGCATCGTCCGGGCGCGGCACGGCGCGGAGAGCGGCATGCGCGGCGGCGCCTGGTTGTGGCCGCGGAGCGGACGCTGAATGGCACGATGTTTGCGCAATGAGGACCAGTAGACAAAGGGCGGTGCCTCATGATTCACGGAAACAGCGGGTTTGGTTGCGCCTCCGACCGCGACGCGTCGCAGATTGCAAATCGAATTGCATATCACGGTATGGAAAACGCCCAGCCGCCACGCCGCCGGCTGGAACAGGCGAGCGTGTCCCTGCAGGACGTTGTCGACGAGTTGGAGACGGTGCTGGCCGCCCTGCCGTCGCCCAACGCCACCGGCGCGGAGTCCGTGCGCGAGGCCATTGGCACCATCATGGAGACGCAGCGGCTCCTCTACGACGCTTACCGGCGTCTGGAGACGCGCGACACGCTGCGGATTATCGGCAGCGTGGATTAGAGCGGGAACTTGCCCCTCTCCCTTGCGGGAGAGGGGATTTTTCCGGGCGGGATCAGTCGCTGATCGTCTGCCAGAAGAAGAAGATGGCGGCCAGGGCCAGCAGCGCGATGTCCATTGCAGGACTCCCGAATTAGGGGTGGGGACCAGGTTCGGACGTTCTATACGCCAGTTTCCACGGTGCGGGGAACCCCCGGTTCAGCAGCGTTCCATTTTTCCGCCGACCCAGGTGGCGGTCGGCCGCAGCCCTTCATCCAGGTGCACGAGGTCGGCCGCCATGCCGGACGCGATGCGGCCGCGGCGGTCGGCGATCCCCAGGAAATCGGCGGGGTAGGCCGATGCCATGCGCAGCGCCTCGTCCAGCGGGATGCCGATGCGCTCCACGCAGTTGCGCACCGCCGTCGCCATGTCCAGAGCCGACCCGGCCAGCCGCCCGTCGGCGCTGAGGCACCGCCCGTCCTGCACCGTCACCGTCTGGCCGTACAACTGGAAATCGCCCGGTGGGGCGCCCACGGGCGGCATGGCGTCGGTGACCAGGAACAGCTTGCCCGCCGGCTTGGCCTTCCACGCCAGTCGCACCGCAGCGTCGTGCACGTGGTGGCCGTCCACCACGATGCCGCACCACACGCGGTCGTCGGTCAGCGCCGCGCCCACCGCGCCCGGCTCGCGATGGCCAAGCGGGCTCATGGCGTTGTAGAGGTGGGTGAAGCCGCAGATCCCTGCGGCGATGCCGGCCTGCGCCTGCTCCCAGGTGGCGGCGGTGTGGCCGGCACAGACCCGCACGCCGCGCGCCGTCAGGTCGCGGATCGTTGCCGCCGGCACCAGTTCCGGCGCCAGCGTGACCAGCGTACGGCCGGGGCCGAGGCGGGTCATCAGCAGCAGGTCCTCGTCGTCCGGCGGGCCGATGAACCGGGAATCGTGGACGCCGCGCCGGCCGGAGTCGATGTGCGGCCCTTCCAGGTGGATGCCCAGCACGCCGGGTTCCCCGGCCGCCAGAGCGTCGGCTATGGCGTCCACCGCCAGACGGCGCGTCTCACGTGAATCGGTGATGAAGGTGGGCAGCAGTGCGGTGGTGCCGAACCGGCGGTGTGCCGCAGCGATGGCGCGGATGGCGTCGCGGTCGGGGTGGTCGTTGAACAGCACGCCGCCGCCGCCGTTAACCTGCGCGTCAATGAAGCCCGGCGTCAGCACGCCGCCGTCCAGATCGTGCTGCCGGGCATAGGTCGGCACGTCGGCGCGCGGCACCACGGCCGCAATCGAGTCGCCGTCGATCAGCACCGCGGCGTCGGACAGGATGGCGGTGCCCGTGTGGATGGTGGCGTTGAGGAGTGCGTCCAAGGCGTGAAACCTCCCGCATCGGGTGATTGCCTTCCCAGCTAACCTTCGCGGCTGTCCGCCCGCAAGAGGCAGGACGGATCCCCTTTGGCGGGGTGAGGCAGCTATGCTCCCGGCACAGAGGGGCTATCCCTTTCGTTAGGGATTGCCCGCTGCTCAAGTTTCTGGCAGAAAAAAGGCCGCTGAAGCTCAGCGGCCTGAGTTTAGGGAGGAAACGCCCAAGAAGGGCGAAGCAGCAATCGCTTGCTGCGCTGCACAAAATAGCAGGAAACAACGGTGTGGCAACACCGAAGCACGGCCCCCACTGCGGGGCCGTTGTTTTTGAATTGCGGTGTTGCGATTTTGCTACTTTGAAGCCTGTGCACCGCTTCGTGACGCAACAAGATTACGCGCTGCTGCGTTGGTCTTGCCAAATCCGACTGTACGGAGGCTCCCGCATGGCCGAAGCGAGGCCGAATCACCCCAGTACACCGCGTTCCGCCGGGCGCGACTTCGCCGCCTTCATCGAGGCGCTCGACGGCCGGAGCCCGGCGCTGTTCCTCGATTATGACGGCACGCTGACGCCCATCGTCGACCGGCCCGAGCGGGCGGTTCTGGACGACGCGACACGCGCCGCCGTGGCGCGGCTGGCGGCGCTCTGCCCGGTGGCGGTGGTCAGCGGGCGCGATCTGGACGACGTGGCGCGCATGGTCGGGCTGGAGGAGTTGGTCTACGCCGGCAGCCACGGCTTCGACATCCGCGGGCCGGACCTGCGCACGCAGATCGGGCTGGAGTACGTCCCGGCGCTGGAGCGCGCCGGCACGGTGCTGCGCAGCCGGCTGGCGGAGGTGCCGGGCGCGCTGGTCGAGCGCAAGCGCTTCGCCATCGCCGTGCACACGCGCCTCGTGGAGCCGGATCGCAAGCCGGACGTGGCGGAGGCGGTGCGCGCCGTCGCCGAGGGCGAGCCGGACCTGCGCGTCACCGGCGGGAAGGAAATCCTGGAACTGCGCCCCAACCTGCCGTGGGACAAGGGGCGCGCGGTGCTGGCGCTGCTCGACACGCTGGGGCTGGCCGACACCATGCCGGTCTACATCGGCGACGACGAAACCGACGAGGATGCCTTCCGCGCGCTGGCCGGCCGCGGGATCGGCATCCGCGTCATGGGTTCGCCGGCCGAGACCGCCGCGGGCTGGAGCCTGAGCGATCCCGGCGAGGTGCAGCGGTTCCTGGAACGGCTGGCGGCGGAACTGGCGGGGCAGCGGTAACGCTGCAGACAGTTCACCCCCGCAGTCGCCGCAGCACCGTCTCCATCTCGTCCTCCAAGCTAGTCATGAGCGCCGCGGCCGGCTGGCGGCGGGCGAGCCGGACACCCTGGCCGGCCCAGAGCGACAGGAACTCCGCCCGGCCCTGCTTGCCCGCCGCCGTCCGCATCGGGCGGGTCAGCGCGTTCTGCAGCGGGAAGGGCAGGATCGTCTCGGGCGCGGCGTCCACCTCATCCATGAAGCGGTTTGCGATTCCTCGCGCCGGGCGGCCGGAGAAGGCCCGCGTCACGCGGGTCTCGTGGTCGCGGGCGCCGAGCAGCGCCAGCTTGTAAGCCTCGGTCACGCCGGCCTCGTCGCAGGTGAGGAACGCCGTGCCCATCTGTGCCGCCGAAGCCCCCAGCGCCAAGAC
>JAEYOB010000263.1 GCA_023412175.1 Pseudomonadota bacterium
GTTCGCGGCCGAGCGCCGCGACGTCCGCCTCGTCGGTGATGGTCAGCGCCGTGGTATGGCCGTAGGCCTCCGGGTAGGTGCGGATCTTGCGGCCGGTAAACTCGCCGGCGATCTCACCCCGCTGGTCCACGTACACATGGTAGCTCTCGATGCGGGATTCCGGGCCGGGGATCAGTTCCTGGGCCAGCAGGTCCTGCCCGGCGACCACCAGATGCGGCCAGAGCGCGCGCAACGCCTCAGGGCTGTCGACCTGCCGCGCCTTCGCGGCCTCGCCCATCTCCTTCCATGCACGGTTGCGCGTCGCCGGCTTGACGATGATGGGGAACCCGAGGTCCAGGTCCGGCGGCGTCGGCGATGCGGCGGGGCGCAGCCGGCGCGTTTTCGGCACCGGAAGGCCGAGGCGCTCCGCCAGCACGCGGAACCGCGTCTTGTCGACCAGATCCTCGACCAGCTGCGCATCGGCGATGACGAAGCGGAAAGCGGTTGCCAGACGGTCGCGGTGGCGGGAAACCAGCAGAAGTTGCGTGTCCTCCTCGAAGAAAAGCACGGGTGGTTCGGGTTGTGCGGCGCCGAAGCGCACCAGTTCGCCGACGAGCGCGTCGGTGAATTCCGTGAAGCTCTCGCAGGGCACGACCGCCCGCGTGAAGCGCGAATAAAGCGTTGGGCTGCCGTGCCGCGCCACCGAGGCGCACCGGATGCCAGCCAGACCGATCGGTCGCAGCAGGTTCATGCTGCCCATGACGCACGCCAGCGCCCGGTTGCCGGACGCGCCGGCGGTTCGGGATCCCGGCACCAAGCCTGTCCCGTCACGTGCTGGCGCAATACTGACCATATCGGCAGTCTCCTTTTTCTGTGGGCGTGAGCGACGCTCGGCTGGCGGTGGGCTTGTCTTGTGCTTTTTTATGGGCGCCAATCTTCTCAGTATTCCGGGACCGAAGGAAGGCGATGTCCGTGGTACTCTGCTTTTGAATGGCGGACCGAATCGGATGATCGCGACGACCAGACGCACGCATCCACACAAGGTATGGTAGTGACGTCAAAGGCTTGACGTACCCATGCCAGCCGGGTCCGCATGCGCGGAAAACATGCGGTTCCATCTGTCATCCACCTTTGCAAGTCCGTCTTTTTTGCGGGATATGGGGACGTCTTTTGGTATCCGTCTTTTTCCCTCCTTGTCCGAAGTCGGCCTGGGTAATAAGTTCGGCCAAGCGTGCCATTGACCCGGAGTCGGCGCTGGGAAAAGAGTGTTCGGATACGTCTTTAACGATATTCGATAAGATGGTGGTGCGATGAAAGACCTGAACGAGAGCCATGCGCTGTCGCCCGCGGCCGGTCTGGTGGACGCGGTCGCCGACTCCGCCCCGCGTTTCGGCGAGGCCACGTTCCGCGCCATCCTCGACCGGGCGCTCGACCGCGGATACCGCTTCACCCGCTTCGACGAGCCGCTTGGAGCCGCGGCGTCCGGACACCCGGTGTTCTATCTGCGCCATGATGTCGATATCTCGACGCTCATGGCGCAGCGCCTCGGCGAGATCGAGCACGAGCACGGCGTGCGCGGGAACTTCTTCTTTCAGCTCAACGCCGAAACCTATTCCTTCTTCGTGCCCGAGACGCTCGATATCGTCCGCCGCCTGCGGGACATGGGACATTGCGTTGGCCTGCACATCGACGAATTGCTGATCGGCGCGGACGAGCGCGCCATTGCGCAGACCTTCGACTGGGTGGTTGACCGCATCGTCCCGATGGACCGCGCGGTGAGCTTCCATCGCCCGTCGCCCGAGGTGCTCGGCCGCCGCTACGCGGCGTTCATGAACGCCTATGACGAGCGCGTCTTCGATGCCGACTCCTATCTGTCGGACTCCCGCCGCAGCATGGCGTTCCATGGCACGCTGACGGGGTGGCTAGATGAGCGCCGGCCACGCGTCCAACTGCTGCTTCATCCGGAATGGTGGTGCGAGGTCAACTCCCTTGGGGAATTCTGGCAGCGCTTGAGTGACCGTCGGACCGACCAACTCCGCCGCTACATGACCAGGAACTTTCCGAAAGTGTTCGGGACGCTGCTTGGGGAGGAGTGCCACCGATTCCGCATCTAGTGACAACCGCTCGAAGAGGGGGGCTTCGTTCAGCCATGAAAGTTGCCGTGCACCAGCCGAACTACATTCCATGGCTCGGCTATTTCGCAAAACTGGCCAGCGCGGACATTTTCATTTTCCTCGACGACGTGCAGTTACCGCAGGGGCGGAGCTACGTCCACAGGACGAGGATCCATGCGCCGTCCGATGGGGCTTGGCTGTCCGCGCCGATCCGCCGCGAGGAGCGGCAACGGATCATGGACGTTCGGTTCGCCGACGCGGACTGGCGCCGGCGCCATCAGGCGACGCTGTTCCACACCTATCGAAAGGCGCCTTTCTTCGACCCGGTGATGCATCTGGTGGAGGAGATCTATGCCCTTGGAACCGACAGCCTGGCGCTATTCAACATGAACGCGGTGGCCCGGATTGCGGATTTCCTCGGCCTGTCCTGCCGGTTCGAGCTGTCCAGCGCCTTCGGCGTGGCCATGTGCGGCGATGACCGGCTCATCGAACTGGTCAAGGCGGTCGGTGGCGACACCTACATCTCCGGCGCCGGCGGGCAGAACTACCAGCATCCCGAGAAGTTCGCGGCGGCCGGCATCGGCCTGTGCGTCCGCGAGTACAGGCCCCGGCCGTACACCCAGAGCCAGGGCGGCTTCATCTCCAACCTGACGGTCCTGGATGCGCTCTTCAACCTCGGCGCGGACGCAGTCCTGCAACTGGCTTACGACGACACCATCGATGCGGCCGTCGCGGCCGACTGACGTCGAAGGCGGCAGCCCTGTGCGAAAGGGGCATCCGGTCAGCCGATCATTGAAACATCCAAGCGCCGGCCGTATGCCCCTCCGGCAGATGCACGTTTTCGCCTGCACCCAGGGTAAAAAGACGTAGCATAATAAAAGGTTCCGTGTTATTTGGAAAAGGGGCTGCGGTGTGGCTCCCGTTTGCCGCCGCTGTCCGGCGTTCATTGACGCTGGAGCAGGCGGGGCGGGAAGCCGCCTCCGGCGAATGCGGAACCTGCCTTGTGGGCTCGGGAACATGGCTAACCGACGTGAAAAGGGGAAGATCCCCCACCAGGAGTGGCCGGCAATCCGCGCGCGCTATGCGGCGGGGGAGACGCTTGCCGGCATCGCCCGCGACTACGGATGCACCGGGCCGGCCATCCGTTACATCGTCAACCGTCCGGCCGACGCCGAAGGGCCGGTGTCCGCCGCCACTCCAGCCGAGCCCGCCCGAAGCCCGGCGCCATCCGACAGCCGCGCGCCCACGGGCGAAGCGCTTGCGCCGACCCGATCGGATCCGCTCCCGGCGGCCGGCCGGTCCGGCACCGCGCCGGGCGCCGTGGCCATCGATCCCGAACTGCGCTGGCGGGTCAGCAGCGAGATCGCCTCGTTCCTCGCGGTGTTCGACTCCTTTCTCACCGAGAACTCGCCGGAGAGCTACGACGAACTGCTGGGCGCCACCGACCGCCTGATGCGGGTCGCCGCGCGCACGCGCATCGAACTGGAGCGCGCCCGTACGGCGGAGCACTCCCGTCTTCGGGAGGGACGCTCCGTGGCCCGCGGCGCAGGATCCCGCGCCGCCGCATCCTGAAGCCGGGCTGAGCGCTCCCTCGCCGGACACCCCCTTGCATGAGTCTGCTTGCCGGATCCGTCCGGCTGTCCGATGTGGCGCATATGCAACGCACGGCCTATATGCAACAAGTTATATAAAATATTGCTAGAAATTGTCCGACTTTCGCCTCATCGCCCTGGTCTATGGTGTTGCCACAGACGGAGCCGCGTTGGGGCCGGTTTCAGGCGAAAGGCCGAGCATCGAGTCCCGACGGCAGCTTCCTTGGAGCAACACCACGGAGATGTCGGCCATGCTTACCGGACCAACGCTTCCATTCTAACGCGACCCTGAAGGTCGCCTGCCCGCAGAGGCTTGAACCCACGGGTTCAGCGGCGGCGGACGATCAGGGAGCCCGGTTCGAAGCGGCCGGGACGGGGGCACGTCCCCTCCACACGAGTTTCCAGTTGCGCCCCGACGGGGTGCTCTTCGGGCTGCGTCCGAGCGCCCGACTGCGGCGTCGCGACCTTTGCGATGCCGCACAGCACAAAGGAACAGTAGAACTATGGCCCATATTTACGTCTCGACCACCGGCTCTGACTCCAACAACGGTACCCAGGGCTCGCCCTTCAAGACGATTGCCAAGGCGGCCTCCATGGCCTCGTCGGGCAGCACGGTCCATGTCGCTCCGGGCACCTATCAGGGCGGCTTCCAGACCACGGCGAACGGTGTGACGTACGTTTCGGACGTGAAGTGGGGTGCCAAGATCGTCCCCGGTTCCAACAACAGCCGCATCGAGGCGTGGGACAACCGCGGTTCCAATGTCGTCATCGACGGCTTCGAAATCGACGGCAGCTCGCCCCAGGGCGGCAAGCCGTGGCTGTTCGGCGTCTACACCACCGGTTCGAACTCGGTGGTGCAGAACATGAAGGTGCACGACATCGTCCGTGACTCCTCCGCCTGGAACCAGGCCAACACCGGCCAGGGCGGCGCCGGCATCATGGGTGACGGCTATTTCGGCGGCTCGAACATCAAAGCCATCGGCAACACCGTCTACAACATCGGCCCGGCCGGCCAGACCAGCGGCCTGATCCACGGCATCTACATGGCCACCAACGGTGAGGTGAAGAGCAACCTCATCCACAACATCGTCGGCGACGGCGTCACCACCTGGCACGACGCCACCAACCTGAAGATCGTCAACAACACGATCTTCGAGGCGAACGGCGCCGGTATCATGATCGGAGCCGGCGACCACTACCGGACCAGCGGCCCGAACGACAACACGCAGGTCTCCAACAACATCCTCTACTCGAACACCAAGGGCGTCGAGACCTACGGCGAGGTTGGTTACAACAACACCTACACGAACAACCTCGTGTACGGGAACAACACCAACTGGATCCTGAAGAACGGTTCGCACTCCGGCACGATCAGCGCCGATCCGAAGTTCGTGAAGTACGCCGCCAACGGCACCGGCGACTACCGTCTGGCAGCCGACTCCCCGGCCATCAACAAGGGCACCTCGTCGAATGCCCCGACGATGGACCTGGCTGGTGTGAGCCGTGAGGGTGCGGTCGACATTGGCGCCTTCGAGTACCGCTCGTCCGGCACCACGAACCTGGCCCCGTCGCCGACTCCTACCCCCACCCCCACCCCCACCCCGACCCCGACGCCCACTCCGGTGGCGGACACCTCGACCATTGTGGTGAACGCCCAGGCCAACGTCGCCGGCGGCGTCGGTGCGCACTTCAACCTGCTCATCGACGGCAAGAAGGTCGGCGAGGGCATGACCGGCACCTCGGCCAAGGACTACACCTTCACCACCAAGGTGACGCCGGACATGGCGCACAAGGTGCAGGTGCAGTACGACAACGACGCCTATATCAACGGCCAGGACCGCAACCTGATCGTCAACAAGATCACCATCAACGGCAAGGCCGTGCTACCGACCGCCTCCAACGTCACCTACGACAAGGGCGCGCTGGATGGACGTGACGTCGTCGCCGGCCAGTCGGGCATGTGGTGGGACGGCACGCTGGTCGTCAACGCCGACAAGTCCCACTTCCCGACCGGCACCACGGCTCCTGCCCCGACGGCCGGCAACTCGACCATCGTGGTGAACGCCCAGGGCAACGCGGCGGGCGGCGTCAACGCGCACTT
>JAEYOB010000028.1 GCA_023412175.1 Pseudomonadota bacterium
GAGATCCTGCCGCTGCTCACCCGGGGGCCGCGGCGGGCGGGGGTGCGCCGGCCGGCCGTCGGCGTCGTCACCACCACCGGCGGCGGCGGCGCGATGGCCATCGACCAGCTCGCTATCCGTGGTGTGAACGTCGTTCCGCCGTCGTCGGACACCGTGCGTCGGCTGGCCGAAGCCGGCATCGCTGCGTCCTCGGGCCGTCTGGTCGATCTGACCCTGGCGGGCACCCGCTACGACGTGATGAAGGCGGCGCTCGGCGTCCTGCAGACCGCCCCGGAGTTCGATCTGGTGCTGGCGACCGTCGGCTCGTCGGCCCGGTTCCAGCCCGATCTGGCGGTCAAGCCGGTGATCGACAGCGCCAACGAGCACGAGAAGCCGCTGGCCGCCTTCGTGGTTCCCGAGGCGCCGGAAGCGCTTCAACGGCTGGCCGCCGCCGGCGTGCCCAGCTTCCGTACGCCGGAGTCCTGCGGCGACGTCATCGCCGCGGCCTTCGCGCGCCGGACGCCGCGCGCCGGACTGGAGGCCGTCGTGCCGGCCGGATCCGTGGACGGGGACGTGCTGCTCGACGAAGCCGCCGCCTACGGCCTGTTCGCCCGGGTCGGCGTTCCGCACGCCCCGGTGGCGGTGCTGGACGTCGATGCGCCGGTGCCGGCGCTGCCCTTCGCCTATCCGGTGGTCGCCAAGGTCCTGCACCCCGACGTCGCCCACAAGACCGATGTCGGTGGCGTGGCGCTGGGCATCGCGGACGCCGAGGGGCTTGCCGCCGCCATGGCCGGCATCCGCCAGCGGGTCGAGGCGGCCCGGCCGGGCACGCGGGTGGACCGGATCCTGGTCCAGCCGATGACCCGCGGCGTCGGCGAGGTGCTGATCGGCCTGCGCCGCGATCTGCAGGTCGGGCCGGTGGTCATGCTCGCCGCCGGTGGCGTGCTGACCGAGCTTTACCGCGACCGCAGCTTGCGGATGGCGCCGATCGACCGCGACACGGCGTTCGAGATGATCGCCGAGGTGAAGGCCCTGCAGGCGCTGTCGGGCTATCGCGGCCGGACGGCGGGCGATCTGGCTGCGGTAGCCGACGCGCTGGTCGCGGTGTCTCGCCTCGCCACGCTGGACGGCGTCACCGTGCTGGAGGCGGAGGTCAACCCGCTGATGGTGCTGGCCGAAGGGCAGGGCGCCCTTGCAGTGGACGCGCTTGTGCGGCTGGCGGCGCCAGGTTCGGATGGACTCATGAACGACGACAAGTCCGGGAGGAAGAACTGATGCCCAGGGATGTGCTGGCCCTGCCAGATCTCGTGAATTCCAACGCGAGGCTGGTGCATCGCGGCCGTTTCCTGACGGCCACCATGCGTCTGGACGTCGGCCCCGCCGCCTACCTGATCGCCATCGACAAGGGCCGCATCGCCGAGATCCGGCAGGCCCCCTTCGTCATGCCGTCCTGGACCTTCGGGCTGAGCTGCCCCGCCGAATCCTGGGAGCGCTTCTGGCAGCCGGTGCCACCGCCGGGCTACCACGACCTGTTTGCGCTGCTGCGCCGGGGAGATCTCACCCTGTCCGGCAACCTGCAGCCCTTCATGGCGAACCTCCTCTACATCAAGGACGTCATGGCAAGCCTCCGCAGCCCGAAGGAGCAGGCACGATGAGCGCGAAGGACATCGCCGGGATCGAAGCCATCACCGGCCGCTACCTGCGGATGGAGTTCCGCGGCCGCGAACACCGGATCTATTTCGAGGAGGCGGGCGAGGGCATCCCGCTGCTGTGCCTGCACACCGCCGGGTCGGACGGCCGGCAGTTCCGCGGCGTCCTGGGCGATCCGGAGATCACGCGCAACTACCGCGTCATCGCCTTCGACCTGCCCTGGCACGGCAAGTCCTCGCCGCCGGAAGGGTGGCAGGAGGACGAGTACCGCCTGACCAGCGAGGACTACACCGGCCTCATCATGGCCTTCAGCAAGGCGCTGGGGCTGGACAAGCCGGTGGCGATGGGCTGTTCCATCGGTGGCCGCATCGCGCTGCATCTGGCGATGGAGCATGCTGACGATTTCCGCGCCATCATCGGCCTGCAGTCCTCGGCCCACGTCCATCCCTACTATGACACGACGTGGCTGCATCACCCCGACGTGCATGGCGGGGAGGTCTGCGCCGCCATCGCCGCCGGCCTGGTCGGTCCGCATGCATCCGACGCCCATCGCTGGGAAACCGTCTGGCATTACATGCAGGGCGGTCCCGGCGTGTTCAAAGGAGATCTCTACTTCTACAAGATCGACGGCGACATCCGGCACCGGCTGGGCGAGATCGACACCAACCGCTGCCCGCTCTACCTGCTGACCGGAGAGTACGACTATTCCTGCTCGCCGGCCGACACGCTGGAGACCGCGGCCCGGATCCCCGGCGCCACCGTCACCATCATGCCGGGGCTGGGCCATTTCCCGATGAGCGAGGACCCCGCGGGTTTCATCGCGCATCTGATGCCGATCCTCAACGAGATCGCCGGCCGGTCCCTCTGACCAACAACCATCGCTCGAAGCCGGACCGCCCCGACCGGGGCGGCCCCGCCGACACCATATCCCTGGGGAGGGGATTACCCATGCATGCGAAGACTATGGCCGCCGTCGCGGCTCTGACGATCGGCTTGGCCGGAACCGCTTCGGCTGAGATTTCCGGCGGCGCCGTGAAGATCGGCGTGCTGACCGATATGTCCGGTCCCTATGCCGACAACGCCGGTGCGGGCGCCGTGCTGGCCGCGCAGATGGCGGTCGAGGATTTCGGCGGCAAGGTCGCCGGCGTGCCGATCGAGATCGTGTCGGCCGACCACCAGAACAAGGCGGACATCGGCTCCGGCATCGCGCGGCGCTGGTACGACGTGGAGGGGGTCGACACCATCACCGAGGTGATCTCCTCGGCGGTGGCGCTGTCGGTCCAGCAGATCTCCCGCGATAAGAACCGCATGTTCCTGGCCACCGGGCCGGGCACGCCGGACCTGACCGGCAAGGCCTGCTCGCCGGTCGGCATCCACTGGGCCTACGACAACTACGCCCTGCCGACCGTCGCCACCGGTGCGCTGATCGAGCGCGGTCTCAAGGACTGGTACTTCCTGACCGCCGACTACAGCTTCGGCCACGCCTTGGAGAGCGAGGCGTCCCGTGTTGTCAAGGCCAGCGGCGGCAAAGTGGTCGGTTCGGTCCGCCATCCGCTGAACAACGCGGACTTCTCCTCCTTCCTGCTCCAGGCGCAGGGGTCGCCGGCGAACGTGATCGGCCTGGCCAACGCCGGCACCGACATGATCAACGCGGTCAAGCAGGCCGGCGAGTTCGGCCTGACCGACAGCGGCAAGACGATGGCGGCGCTGCTGGTGAACCTGCCGGACATCCACGCGCTGGGTCTGGCGAGCGCGCGCGGTCTGATCTTCGCCGACAGCTTCTACTGGGATAAGGACGACGAGACGCGCGCCTGGAGCAAGCGCTTCATGGACCGTTTCCAGGGCCGCGCCCCCGGCAGCATGCAGGTTGCGGTCTACGGCGCCGTCACCCATTACCTGAAGGCGATCCAGGCCATCGGCAGCGACGATGCCACCCTCGTCGCCGAGCAGATGCGCAAGACCCCGATCAACGACTTCTACACCAAGAACGCGACGATCCGCCCGGACGGCCGCGTGATCCGCGACATGTACCTGTTGCAGGTCAAGGAGCCGTCGGAATCGAAGAAGCCCTGGGACTACTACAAGATCCTGGCGACGGTTCCGGGTGAGAAGGCGTTCCGTCCGATGGCCGAGGGCGGCTGCCCGCTGGTGACCAAATGACGGCTTCCGCTCCGACGGGCGGCCGGGTCCTGCTGGAGCGGGACGGCACGGTCGCCGTCATCGTCATCGACAACCCGCCGATCAACGCCGGCTCGATCGGGGTGCGCCGTGGCCTCCTCGACGCCATCGGCGCGGTGTCGGCGGACCCCGGCATCGAGGCGGCGGTCCTGATCGGGGCCGGTAAGACCTTCATCGCCGGCTCCGACCTGCGGGAGTTCGGCCAGCCGCTGGAGGATCCGCAGCTTCCGGCCGTGATCGCCGCCATCGAGGACTGTGCCAAGCCGGTCGTCGGGCCGCCCACCACGGGGGGCCGCGGCGCG
>JAEYOB010000292.1 GCA_023412175.1 Pseudomonadota bacterium
CATCAGCGCGAAGGCGCCGAGGGTCCGCCCGGCGACGCTGGCGCGGGTGTCGGCGAAGCGCGACCACAGCCCGCGCGACTCCACCACGCCCTCGCGGACCGTCAGGTTGCCGGCGCGGCCGGTGCGGAACAGTTCGTAGACCCGCTCGGCTTCGGCGATCTGAGCGCGCGACGGCTTGGAGCGGATGGAGATGTAGCCGGTGATCTGGCCGTTCTCGATGGCCGGGGTCACGTTGGCCCGCACCCAGTAATGGTCGCCGTTCTTGGTCCGGTTCTTGACGAATCCTTCCCACGGGCGCCCGGCCTTGATGGTCGCCCACAGGTCGGCGAAGGCGCCGGCGGGCATGTGCGGGTGGCGCAGGATGTTGTGCGGCGCCCCGATCAGCTCCTCTTCCGTGAAGCCGCTGATGTCGACGAACGTCTTGTTGACGAAGGAAATTTTACCCTTCGGGTCGGTGCGCGACACGATCAGGTCGCCGTCGGCCAGCTCGATTTCCCGGTTGGTGATGGGACCATTGTCGCGCACGCTGCTCTCCTTCGCCGGCAACTTTCAGCGTATGGGGATAGCATCTATTCCCTAACGGATATATAATGCAATTTGAGGCAAATTGGCGCGGATTCCGTCGGGCAACGTTTTCCGGCTCTCTTTTTCCGGCTCTCTGCAAAAGCGGGTTGATGCGAGACGATCGCATTGGATCGCATATGCCCTCCGCCACCAGGGGCCGTTGCCCTGATGCCCCTCCGCCCCTTGTGCTGCCACGGCTCCCAGCACCGTCAAGTTGCCGGGATCGGCCATGGCGGGTCATGGATGGTGGAGAAGATGCTGGCGGCCCGCGGCATCCCCGCCGTTCTCCGTGCCGGCCAGGAGGTTGACCGCCACGCCGCCACGCCGCCGCCCGCCGCTGGCAGAGCTGGCGGTGCCCCAGTCCCCGCCGCCATTCAGAGTGTCGGCGTCGGCGAACCCGTAAGGAATCCATTGTCCGCCGTTCTGGTGAGTGTGTCTTGATGGTTGCGCCTTCGATCTCCACAAAGCCAAAAGGCTGTTAAACTTATGAAAAATCTCCTTTTCGAGCCATAGCATGTCATAGGTCATCCTGTGCGCGGATTACTGGAGTATGTTTCTATCTCAAACACGGGATTTTTGGCATAACACAACTTTTCGCGTATAAAGGCTGGGCCAGAAGATCAGCAAATCGGCTGTCCATCTGGGGAACCCGGCTAGAAGGTGCATTTCCGATGGAACTGGCGAAAATTGTCAGACAAAGAAATCCCAACAGCGCTTGGCTGCTGAACCATCGAAAAAATGTTACGTCGCAATGCGGTGAAGACGGAATAATTGAGAAAATTTTCGAACGTTTGCCTCGTTCGGACGAGATGACATGCGTCGAGTTCGGGGCCTGGGATGGCCGAATGTTCTCGAACACGTACAATCTTACAACGAACCGTGGATGGCGTAGCCTGTATATTGAGGCAGACGAGAAAAAATTTGTAGATCTGCAAAATACATTTAAGGACAATTCGAAAGCCTTCCTCGTAAACAAGCTTGTCCATTTTGATAATGATTATGACACTCTTGACAAAATACTGGCATCATCCGATTGGCCGGCAGATTTTGATCTGCTTTCTATCGACATTGATGGCAATGATTACCACGTCTGGAACAGCCTGACCCTGTTTTCTCCCAAAGTCGTCATTGTCGAATTCAATCCGACCATTCCTAACGATATCCATTTCGTCCAGGAACGGTCCATGAGCGTAAACCAGGGGTCATCCCTGTTGGCATTCCAGGCACTGGGGCGCAGCAAAGGATATCAACTGGTGTGCGTAACCGAGTGGAATGCCATCTTTGTCAGGGATGAGTTCTTCAATCAGTTCGAAATAAGCGATAACAGTCCGGATGCTATGCATGTTCCAGTCTTGGATGGAAGGATATTCCAGGCCTTCGATGGAACTATTTATACCTTTGGTATCCCAAAGCTGCTTTGGCACGACGTCGAACTCGGCCATGAGGATTTTCAGGTTCTGCCGAAGAGCATGAGAGTTTATGGAGTTTACAGTAAAAGTACCTAAAGGGGATCACGAACGGACCGAAGGTCCGCTAGCGTGAATCTGCTCGTCAAATCAAAAGCCTGGAGCAAGTTCCGGTTCATGGCGGACCGGAATTTGCTCCCGCCGGTTCGTCCGCCGTCGACTTGACGGTGCCGGCCCGTTCAAGCAACGGATCGCTTCAGGCGGCCGGCCCCTTCAGGAAGACGCCCGGCCCGTTCTCTTCGGAGGACGTCAGCAGGATGCCGGCCTCCTCCAGCGTCTGGACGATCTGCTGAGCCGACGTCAGGTGCAGGTCGTGCCGGCCCTTCTCGAAATCCCTGACGGTGCTGCGGCACAGCCCGGAGCGCTCGGCGAGATCATCCTGGGTCCAATTGAGGAAACCGCGGGCGGCCCGGCACTGGCCGGGAGTCAGAAGCTTCACCGTGGGCATTTTTTTCCGATTAAAGTCAACCATATTGGTTGAATTGTGGCCTGCGGACCCCACATTCAAGGGCCTCCCTTTTTACCGCCCCCAAAGCCTTTCAGGATCCCAATGCATCACGGCCCATTGATCGCCATGCTCGTCGCCGGATTCGGCCTCGCCTTCGTTTTCGGCGCCATCGCCCACCGGCTGCGGGCATCGCCGCTGGTGGGCTATCTGCTGGCGGGCGTGGCGGTCGGGCCGTTCACGCCGGGCTTCGTGGCCGACCAGGGGCTGGCCAACGAGCTGGCCGAAATCGGCGTGATCCTGCTGATGTTCGGCGTCGGCCTGCATTTCTCCCTGAAGGACCTGCTGTCGGTGCGGGCCGTCGCCATTCCCGGCGCCGTGGTGCAGATCGCCGTGGCGACGCTGCTGGGCATGGGGCTGGCCTCGCTGCTCGGCTGGTCGCTGGCGGCGGGCATGGTCTTCGGCCTGGCGCTGTCGGTCGCGAGCACGGTCGTGCTGCTGCGCGCGCTCCAGGAACGGCGGCTGGTGCAGACGGAGCGCGGGCGCATCGCCGTCGGCTGGCTGATCGTCGAGGATCTGGCGATGGTGCTGGCGCTGGTCGTCATTCCGGCGGTCGCCGGCGCCCTGAGCGGAGCCGGGAACGACGCCGGGCCGTTCGGCCTCGGCCTCACCGGCGTCCTGCTGGTGACGCTGGCCAAGGTCACCGCGTTCGTCGCCTTCATGCTGATCGTCGGGCGCCGGGTGATCCCGTGGGTCCTCCACTGGGTGGCGCACACCGGCTCGCGCGAGCTGTTCCGGCTGGCGGTGCTGGCCATCGCGCTCACCGTCGCCTTCGGCGCGGCGGCCCTGTTCGGCGTGTCGTTCGCGCTCGGCGCCTTCTTCGCCGGCATGATCCTCAGCGAGTCGGAGCTCAGCCAGCGGGCCACGGCGGAGACGCTTCCGCTGCGCGACGCCTTCGCCGTGCTGTTCTTCGTCTCGGTCGGCATGCTGTTCAACCCGTCCATCGTGATGGAAGCGCCGTTGGAGCTGCTGGCCACCCTGGCGATCATCCTGGTCGGCAAGTCGGCCGCGGCGTTCCTCATCGTCCGCGCCTTCGGCCGTACCACGGGAACGGCGCTGACGATTTCGGCCAGCTTGGCGCAGATCGGCGAGTTCTCGTTCATCCTCGCCGGGCTTGGGGTCTCGCTCAACATCCTGCCGGAGGTCGGGCGCGACCTGATCCTGGCCGGCGCGATCCTGTCGATTCTCTTGAACCCCGTGCTGTTCGTGCTGATTTCCCGGTTCTTCCCCGCCGATGAGGTGGCGAAGCCGGCTGCTCCCGCCGCCGCTCCCGCCGCCGCTCCCGCCGCTGCCCCCGCCATTGCCGCGGTTCCTGTCCCGGCCCCGGCCGAGGCGTCCACCCCGGCGGCGCCCGCCGAAGACGCCGCGCGCGATATCCAGCCGACCGGCCTGGAAAGCCACGTCATCGTCGTCGGCTACGGCCGGGTGGGCGCTTACGTCGGCGCCGGGCTCAAGGAGGCCGGCACGCCCTTCCTGGTGGTCGAGGACAGCTCCGAGCCGGCCGACGCCGCCCGCCAGGACGGCGCCGAGGTCCTGCTGGGCAACGCCGCCGACCCCGAGGTGCTCAAGGCGGCCAATCTGGCGGCGGCCAGGCATCTGATCGTCGTCATCCCGGAGGCGTTCGAGGCCGGGCAGGTCGTCGAGCAGGCGCGGGCGGCGAACGCCAACCTCGACATCCTGGCGCGGGCGCACTCCGACGCGGAGGTGGCGCACCTCATGAAATGCGGGGCGACGCACACCATCACCGGCGAACGCGAGATCGCGCGCTGCATGCTCGACATCATCTCCCCCCGGCGGCCTGCTGCGGAGCAGCCGGCTGAAGACGAAACCCTCCTGCGCAACGCCGGCTGACCTCCCCGGCCCGCCGGCCAACGACTCGTCTTGCTTTCGCCCGCCTCCCGCCCTAGGATAACGGTCCTAGAGCGGGAGGTCGTGTGTTGGCGGAGCATCGTTTCGGTTGCAGGGCAGGCGTGGCGGCGCACGGCGGCGGGCGGTATGAAACGCCGGCCATTTTTGCGTTTCATGGTGTTTCATTGTGTTTCATCCGGGGCGGCCGATGACCCATCTGGAAACCGATGTCGCGGTGATCGGCGCCGGCCCGGCCGGGTTGATGGCGGCCGAGGCGATCGCCGGGACCGGCCGGTCGGTGGTGGTGTTCGAGCGCATGCCCTCCCCGGCGCGCAAGCTGCTGCTGGCCGGGCGCGGCGGGCTGAACCTGACGCATTCCGAACCGCTGGAGACGTTCGTCCGACGCTACGGCGAGCGCGCGGACTTCTTCGCCGACTGCCTGGGCGGCTTCGCCCCGGCCGACCTGCGGGCCTGGGCCGAAGGGCTGGGCATCGAGACCTTCGTCGGCTCCAGCGGGCGGGTGTTTCCCACCGGCATGAAGGCCTCGACGCTGGTGCGGGCGTGGCTGCGCCGGCTGGCCGGGCTGGGGGTGGAACTGCACGCGCGGCACCGTTGGACCGGCTGGGGCGAGGACGGCGCGCTCCGCTTCGTGCGCGCCGACGGCGAAACGGTGT
>JAEYOB010000299.1 GCA_023412175.1 Pseudomonadota bacterium
GTCGAGAACGAGCTGTTCTTCCGCCCCAACACCATGATGCTCTTCGGCGACGCCAAGAAGGTCACCGAAGAGGTCGTCAAATCGATGGAACACGCCTGACGGTGTGGATCAGAGGGGGCCTCCGGGCCCCCTCGCTTTTTTCAGGGGGGACGGATGGCCGCCTACATCATCGTTGAAGCCGACGTGCACGATCCCGTCGCCTACGAGGAATACCGCAAGCTCTCCACCGAGGCGGTGAAGAGCCATGGCGCGACCTTTCTGGTGCGCGGCGGTGCCCGGCATGTGCTGGAGGGCGACTGGCAGCCCAAGCGGATCGTCGTGCTGGAGTTCCCCGACACCGAGTCGGCGCGCGCCTTCTACCACAGCCCCGAGTACGAGAAGGCCCGCGATGCCCGCAAACACGCGGCCCAGCTGAACATCATCCTGGTCGAAGGGGCGTGAGAAGCATCCCCTCTCCCGTGCCGGGAGAGGGTGGGGCCCTCGCGGAGCGTGGGAGGGTAAGGGTTGCCGGCGAGGACCCTTGGATTCACCCTCCCGCCTTCTTCACCCCGAAGCAATGCTCCGCCGCCGGGAAGCGCCGCGCCTTCACGTCCGCGGCGTAATCGGCCGCCGCCCGCGTCACCTGCTCGCCGAGCTGGGCGTAGCGGCGGACGAACTTCGGCGTGAACTCCGCGAACAGCCCCAGCAGGTCGTCGCTCACCAGCACCTGGCCGTCGCAGGCCGGCGAGGCGCCGATGCCGATGGTGGGGACGGCGACCTCCCCGGTGATGGCGCGGGCCAGCGGCTCCACCGTGCCCTCGATCACCAGGGCGAAGGCGCCGGCCTCGGCAATGGCGCGGGCGTCGGCGCGGATGCGCTCGGAGGAAGCCGGGTCGCGGCCGACCGCCTTGTAGCCGCCCAGTGCGTTGACCGACTGCGGCAGCAGACCGACGTGTCCCATTACCGGCACGCCGCGGGTGGTGAGGAAGGCCACCGTCTCGGCCATCTCGGCCCCGCCCTCCAGCTTCACCGCCTGGGCTCCGGTCTCGGCCAGCGCACGCGCCGCCGCGCGGAAGGCGGCCTGCGGCGACTCCTGGTAGGTGCCGAAGGGCAGGTCGATGACGACGCAGGCCCGCGCGCTGCCGCGCACCACCGCCGCGCCATGGGCGATCATCAGGTCGAGCGTCACCGGCAGCGTCGAGTCGTAGCCGTACACCACCATGCCCAGCGAATCGCCGACCAGCAGCAGGTCGACGTGCGGGTCGAGCAGCCGCGCCATCGGCGCGGTGTAGGCGGTGAGGCAGACGATGGGTTCGCCGGCCTTGCGGGCCCGCAGCTCCGGCACGCTGATGCGGCGGGTGGTGGTGACGGTACTCATCGGGCGCGCTCCGGATGGTGGAATGGGGCACAAACGCCAAAACCGCCCTCGCGCGGGCGCGGGGCGGCAGGCTTGACGCTCGAAGGGCGGGTGCGGGAAACCCTGCGCCCGGCAGCTACGATTTAGTAGCCCTCGCGCTCCATGCGCTTGCGCAGAAGCTTGCGGGTGCGTCGCACCGCCTCGGCCTTCTCACGCGCGCGCTTCTCCGAGGGCTTCTCGTAGTTCCGGCGCAGCTTCATCTCCCGGAAAATGCCCTCGCGCTGCATCTTCTTCTTCAGCGCGCGGAGGGCCTGATCGACGTTGTTGTCACGGACCAGAACTTGCACGGTTTACCGTCATCCCTTCTGAGGCGCCCGGAGGAGCCAATGGTTTCGCCAAGCAATGAGAGGGGATGCGCAACCGGGCGCACCCCATCAGCGGAATTTGGTGTATCACGCCTCGGGCCGGAAGGAAAGGTTTGAATCAGCTTTCGGTTCCATGGAGCCGGTTGCCGAGGCTCCGCTTGCTCCCAGATAATGGGTTATGGCCCTTTTGAAGATCGCCCGCATGGGGCATCCGGTGTTGCGCGCCAAGGCCGAGCCGGTGCGCGACCCCACCGATCCGGAAATCCGGCGCCTCGCCGCCGACATGATCGACACGATGGTGGACGCCCCGGGAGTCGGGCTGGCGGCGCCGCAGATCCATCAGGGATTGCGCATCGTTGTCATTCGCGTGCCGGGCGACCGCTCCGGCGGCGAATCGGTGCCGGAGACGGTGCTGGTCAACCCGGAGATTGAGCCGCTGGGCGAGGAGTTGGAACTGGGCTGGGAGGGCTGCCTGTCGATCCCCGGCCTGCGCGGGCTGGTGCCGCGGCACCGCCGCATCCGTTACCGTGCGGTCGGGCTGGACGGGGTCGTTATCGAACGCGAGGCCGAGGGCTTCCACGCCCGCGTGGTGCAGCATGAGGTGGACCACCTCGACGGCGTGCTCTACATCGATCGCATGCCGGACTTGCGGCTGCTCGCCTTCAACGAGGAGTCGCACCATATCGCGGCCGCCCTGGCGGCCCAGCAGGAGGGATGAGCATGGACACGCCGATGGAAATGGATTCGGTGCGGGATGGGATCCTGCTGGCCACCCTGCCCAACGTCGTCTTCGACGGCTGGAGCGATCTGGCGTTGCGGGACGGTGCAAAGATGGCCGGTCACGACGCGGTGATGGCGCACCGCGCCTTTCCCGGCGGCGTCTCCGAACTGGTCGAGCATTTCGGCGCCTGGACCGACCGTCGCATGGCCGAAGAGATGGCGGCGCACCCGCTGCCCGAAATGCGCACCGGTGACAAGATCAAGCTGGCGCTGCGCATGCACTTCGACGTGCTGGAGCCGCACCGCGAAGCCAAGCGGCGCATGATGGCCTATCTGGCGATGCCGCAGAACGTGGCGCTGGGGCTGCGGCTGCTGTACCGCTCGGTGGACGCCATGTGGTACGCGGCCGGCGACGATTCGACCGACTTCAACCACTACACCAAGCGGGCTTTGTTGGCGGCGGTGCTCAGCGCCTCCACCTTCTACTGGCTGGACGACCAGTCGGAGGGCCACGAGGAGACCTGGGCCTTCATCGACCGGCGGTTGGCCGACGTCATGGGGCTCGGCAAGGCGAT
>JAEYOB010000368.1 GCA_023412175.1 Pseudomonadota bacterium
GCCAAGGCCCGCGGACGCGGGCCGCCCGGCGTCTGAGGGGCCGGAAAGTGCCGACCGCAGGTCGGAACTTTCCGGTACTGGTATTACTTCTTGCGGAAGGCGTCCAGCGCCACGACCTCGCCACGCTTCGGCTCCTCGGCCGGGGCGTCGTCGCCATTGTCCGCGTCGGCCTTGCCGGCCTCCGCCTTCGCCGAATCGGACTTCCCCGAATCCGACTTGGCCAGCTTGGCGATGGTCGGCTTGACCCCGTCGCGGGCCGGGCCGTCCGTGCGCAGACCATCTTTCCGCTCCGGCGCCTCGCGCGTCGGCAGGGCGGCGACCTCGGCCGATTCGGCCGGCGCCGCGGGCTGGAACTGCAGCGCGAAGTTCACCGACGGGTCGGCGAAGGTGGTGATCGCGCCCAGCGGAATCTCCAGGCGCTCGTGCACGTTGTTGAAGCTCAGCGTCACCGTGAACCGCTCATCGTCCACATCCAGCCCATAGTACTGGTACTGCAGGACGATGGTCATCTCGTTCGGGTACTGGCTGCGCAGGTAATCCGGGATGTCCACGCCGGGATAGCCGGTGCGGAACGTCAGGTAGAAATGATGATTGCCGGGAAGACCGCGTTCGGCAACTTGGCGGATCGCATCGCGCACGACCCCCCTGAGGGCGGTCTCGACCATCTTGTCGTAACGGAGCTGCTCTTTCGCCATTCTCACGCCGGCCTTCGAAAGGGAAGTGTGGGCCTTCTGTTGCTAGGCGGCCCACGGACCCCACCTTCGAGTGCTACCCCGAAGGGATTTGATTTAGGCTAACCAGCCGCCGTTAGGCAGCGAGGCGAGCCTGAGCAACGTTGTCGTTGGCAACTATTGCAATGGCCCGATAACGGCGGAACCATGCCGAGCGAAGACCATGCCTTTACCACGCGTGTCGATCCTGTTTCGCCCCCATGAACCCGCCCGCCAGCCATGCCGGGGGAGGGGATTGGTGGAGGCGCCGGGTACCGCCCCCGGGTCCACAACGCTTATTCCGCAAGGCGTTTATCGCCATAGTCGGGCGAACCCGACGCCGGTAATATAGGGACTTCCTCCCCGCAGTGGAAGAGCGGGGGTGCGGTCGCCGCCATATATTTTTCGTGGAATTTTCCCCGGCCTGGTCTAGGAATGGCGTAGGGGCCACGATTGACCCCCCAGATGCTGGAGACCCCATGCCGATCACGCCCGATCAGCGCGCCGAGATCGACCGGCTGCGCGCCGTCACAACCGAGACCCGCCGCGCCACCGTGCCGGCGCTGGAAGAGATCCTGTACGAGCCGATCGACGTGCTCGACCACGGATTCGTCCGGGTCATCGACTATATGGGTGACGATTCGGCCGTGGTCCAGGCGGCGCGCGTCTCCTACGGCAAGGGCACCAAGAAGGTCAGCGAGGACGCCGGCCTCATCAAGTACCTGATGCGCCACCGCCACTCGACGCCGTTCGAGATGTGCGAGATCAAGTTCCACATCAAGCTGCCGATCTTCGTGGCGCGCCAGTGGATCCGCCACCGCACCGCGAACGTCAACGAGTACTCGGCGCGCTACTCGATCCTCGACCGCGAGTTCTACATTCCGGCGCCCGAGCATCTCGGCGCCCAGTCCTCCAACAACCGTCAGGGCCGCGGCGACGTGCTGGAGGGCGAGGAGGCGGCGCGGGTGCTGAAGATCCTGCGCGAGGATTCCGAGCAGTGCTACGCGCACTACGAGGAGCTTCTGAACGCCCGCGAGGACGGCACGGTCATCGACGAGGGCCGCCAGGGCCTCGCGCGCGAGCTGGCGCGGATGAACCTGCCGCTGAACTACTACACGCAGTGGTACTGGAAGGTGGACCTGCACAATCTGCTGCACTTCCTGTCCCTGCGCGCCGACAGCCACGCCCAGTACGAGATCCGGGTGTACGCCGAGGCGATGCTGGACGTGGTGAAGCGCTGGGTGCCGGCGGTCTACGAGTCCTTCACCCAGTACCGCGTGGGCGGCGCCCACCTGTCGGCCACCGGGCTGGAGATCGTCAAGCGCATGCTCTCCGGCGAGCCGGTGACGCAGGAGACCAGCGGCCTGTCGAAGCGCGAATGGCGCGAACTGATGGAATCGCTCGGACGCGAGGAGTAAGGCGGAGCGGGGAGGGGGGCTACCGCTCCCCGCCCTGCAGGCCGCTGGCCCACATCATGCCGAGCACCGCGCCCTTGCAGCGCGGCAGCAGGGCCAGCGTCAGCGCCAGGGTCAGAAGCGGCCAGATCGCGAAGTGCACCCACGCCTCGGGGTGGTATGTCTGCTCGACCGACAGCAGGGCCGGTATGACGATGTGGCCGACGATCAGGATGGTCATCCACGGCGGCGCATCGTCGGCGCGCATGTGGCCGTAGCTCTCGCCGCAGGCCGCGCACCGGTCCACCGGCTTCAGGTAGCGGTGCAGCAGCTTGCCGCGGCCGCAGGCCGGGCAGGTCTGCGCCACGCCGCGCAGTACGGCCGACAGCTTTGATCGTTTCTCGACGGGAATGCTCGCCATCTCAACCCTTCCGTTCGGTGCCGCGCTCATATGGGGTGCGGAACGCCGTCGGCAATCAGGCCTCGGGCTGCTTGGGGCGCACGGCCTCTATGCGGCGGACGATGTTCTCCAGCCGCATCTGCAACTCGTGGGCGCACAGCGCGTACGATCCGGCGCGCGCCTCGCCGGCGATGTCGTCGAGGGCGGATTCCAGTTCGCGGATGCGGGCGTTGCGATGGTCCTGGGCCATGGAAGGGTCCTGCCGAAGTGGTCTTTCTGCCTGAAATGCCGTCGCATCGGTTGACGCGCGGCACCGGGCCGTTTACGGCATCATCCGGAATCATCGTATGCCCAGGAAAACGCGACAAGGGGGATCGGAACCATGAAGATTTCGCGCGTCCTGCTGGCGGCCGCCACGGCGACCCTGCTGGCCTCTCCGGTGCTGGCGCAGACCAAGTCGGTTGCCATCACCGCCATCGTCGAGCATCCGGCGCTCGACGCCACCCGCGACGGCGTCATCGCGGCGCTGAAGGATGCCGGCTTCACGCCGGGCGAGGGGCTCAAGGTCGACTACCAGTCGGCGCAGGGCAATCCGGCGACCGCGGCGCAGATCGCCCGCCAGTTCGTCGGCCAGCGCCCGGACGTCATCGTGCCGATCTCCACCCCCTCGGCGCAGGCCGTGGCGGCGGCGACGCGCGACGTGGCCGTGGTCTTCACCGCGGTCACCGATCCGGTGAGCGCGCAGCTCGTCAAGAGCATGGAGAAGCCCGGCGGCAACGTGACCGGCCTGTCGGACATGGCGCCGGTGGGCGCACACGTCGCCCTGATCCAGGAGATCGTGCCGGCCGCCAAGCGCCTGGGCGTCGTCTACAATCCCGGCGAGCCCAACTCGGTCGCCATGGTCAAGGTGCTGAAGGACGAGGCGGCCAAGAAGGGCCTTGCCGTCGTCGAGGCGGCGGCCAACAAGTCGTCCGAGGTGCAGACCGCGGGGCGCAGCCTGGTCGGCAAGGTGGACGCGATCTACGTTCCGCTCGACAACACGGTGGTTTCGGCCCTGGAGTCGCTGGTCGCGGTCGGCGCGCAGGCGAAGCTGCCGGTGTTCTCCGCCGACACCGACAGCGTGGCACGCGGCGCCGTGGCGAGCATCGGCTTCGATTACTTCCAGGTCGGCAAGCAGACCGGTGCCGTGGTGGCGCGGATCCTGAAGGGCGAGAAGCCCGGCGACATCCCGGTGGAAGTGGCGAAGGGCACCGACCTGTTCGTCAACGCCAAGTCCGCTGCCGCCATGGGCGTGACCATCCCGGAGAGCGTCGCCAAGCGCGCCACGAAGACGGTCGGTCAGTAAGTTCGGGCCTTGTGACACTTGCCCCCGCCCCATCCCTCCGCGGTCGCAGGAGGGATGGGGCGGGGGCGGTAGAGGATGAGTAAGTGACTGAAATCGCCTTTTTCGGCGCGGTGGAGATCGGGCTGGTCTACGCGCTGGTGGCGCTCGGGGTGTTCCTGTCGTTCCGGGTGCTCGACTTCCCGGACCTGACGGTGGACGGCAGCTTTCCCCTGGGCGCCGCGGTCGCCGCCACGCTGATCGTCGCCGGGGCCAACCCGTGGCTCGCCAGCCTCGCCGCCATGGCCGCGGGGGCGATGGCCGGGCTTGTCACGGCGGTGCTCAACGTGCGCTTCCGCATCCTGCACCTGCTGGCGTCGATCCTCACCATGATCGCGCTGTTCTCGGTGAACCTCCGCGTCATGGGCAAGCCCAACGTCGCGCTGATCATGGAGGACACGGTGCTGACGCCGTTCTACGGCCTGGGGCTGCCCGACCACATCGTGCGGCCGCTGTTCGTCGCCGCGGTGGTGCTGGTGGTGGTTCTGCTGCTGGCGCGCTTCCTGTCCAGCGAATTCGGGCTGGCGATGCGGGCCACCGGCGTCAATGCGCGCATGGCCCGCGCCCAGGGCGTGCAGACCGACACCCACCTGACCTTCGGCATCGCGCTGTCCAATGGGCTGGTCGGGCTGGCCGGGGCGCTGTTCGCGCAGACCAACGGCTTCGCCGACGTCACCACCGGCATCGGCACCATCGTCGTCGGCCTCGCCGCGGTCATCGTCGGCGAGACGGTGCTGCCGCTGCGCGGGCTCGCGGGCGCGCTGATCGCCTGCGTGGTGGGCTCGATCCTCTACCGTTTGGCGGTGCAGTTCGCGCTGTCGGCCGACGCCATCGGCCTCCAGGCGTCCGACCTCAATCTGGTGACGGCGGTGCTGGTGGCGGTGGCGCTGATCCTGCCGCGGATGAAGATGCGCGCCGGTCAGGCGGCGAAGGTGGCGAAATGATCGAGGTGAAGGACCTGCACGTCGTCTTCGGCCCTGGCACGCCGCTGGAGAAGCACGCGCTGCGCGGCGTCGACCTGACCATTCCGGAAGGGCAGTTCGTCACCGTCATCGGTTCCAACGGCGCCGGCAAGTCGACGCTGCTGGGCGCCCTGGCCGGCGACGTGATCGCCGAGAGCGGGGCGGTCGCCATCGACGGCATTGACGTGACCCGCTGGCCGACTCCGAAGCGCGCCGGCTATGTGGCGCGCGTCTTCCAGGATCCGATGGCCGGCAGCTGCGCGGCGCTGACCATTGAGGAGAACATGGCGCTGGCGGCGTCGCGCGGCGCGCGGCGCGGCCTCGGTCTGGCGCTGGGCGGCCACCGGCGCGAGGTCTTCCGCGAGCGCATCGCGGAGCTGGGCCTGGGGCTGGAGAACCGGCTGCACGACCGCATGGGGCTGCTGTCCGGCGGCCAGCGGCAGGCGGTCAGCCTGCTGATGGCGACGCTGGCGGGCTGCAAGATCCTGCTGCTCGACGAGCACACCGCGGCGCTCGACCCCGGCACGGCGGAGTTCGTGCTGGGCCTCACCCGGAGCATCGTCGGGTCGAAGAACCTCACGGCGCTGATGGTGACGCACTCCATGCAGCAGGCGCTGGACTACGGCGACCGCACGGTGATGCTGCACGAGGGCAAGATCGTGCTGGACGTGTCGGGCGAGGAGCGTGCCGGGCTCGACGTGCCGCACCTGCTGGCGCTGTTCGCCAAGCAGCGCGGCGGGGTGGACATCACCGACGATTCGCTGCTGATCGGCTGAACCGTCCGCCCTCCCGGACCGTTGTGCCTTCCGGGAGGTGCGGATGAGGATCCGAGTTATACCGATGCTGGCCGTGGCGGCGCTGGCCGCCTGCGCCGGCCCCGAGGCCGATCTGGCGAAGCGGGCGCCGCAGACGCTGGTCGGCATGCCCAAGGGCGACCTGCTGGCCTGCGCCGGCGTGCCCCAGCGCAGCGCCGTCGCCCCGGACGGCACCGAGTACCTGAGCTACGGCCGCCAGCAAACCAACATCCACCGCGACTATGACCCGCCCGGCCTGTTCGGCGGAGGCGGGCCGTTCAGCATCTTCGGCGAGGTGGACACCTGGACCACCGAATACAGCTGCGAGGCGACCTTCGCGGTACGCCAGGGGCGGGTCGCGGAACTGCGCTACAACGAGAACCGCGACATCCAGCTCTGCTACCAGATGATCGGCAACTGCCTGCATCCCGCCGGCCGGTAGGGGCAGGGGCCGGAGGCTTACCCCCACCCTGACCCTCCCCCGCTGGGCGGGGGAGGGGGAAGCGGCGGAGTTCCCTCCCCCGCCCAGCG
>JAEYOB010000372.1 GCA_023412175.1 Pseudomonadota bacterium
CTCCACAGCTGCGCCAGGCCGGAGTCGCGCAGGTCGTTGACCACCTTCTTGGCGCGCTTGACCTTCTTGAAGTTCTCCAGCAGCGGCTCCGAGTGCCGGGTGACCGCGTCGAGCATGGGCATGCTCTCCCGGACGATCTCGGCGCAGCGCACGACCTCGTCGGCCATCTGCTTCATCTGCGGCGTGAACTCGTGGATGCCACGCAGCAGGATGCGGCGCGAGGCATCCTTCATGGTGTCCACGGTGTCGTCCAGCCCGTCGATCAGCTCCTGGATCTGCGAGCGGTCGAAGGGCGTGATGAAGGTGCGGTGCGTTGCCTCGATGGTCTCTTCGGTGATGCGGTTGGCCTCGCGCTCCATCTTGCGGATGATGGCGACGAGGTCATCGCGCGAGCCCTCGCCGTGGACGATGGAGCGGAACGCACGTGCCGCCTCGGCGACGCGCTCGGCGTGCGCGCAGAACTTGTCGATGAACGGCTCTTCCTTCGGCATGAGGCGTTGGAAGAGGCCGATGAAGGTGCGCAGCATACCGGTTGTCCGATGTGGTCGTTGTGCCGGCCGCACTGTAGCGTCCCCGCGCGCGGGGTCAACCGGCGTGGTGCCGGCCCCCGTGCGCGGCGGCGTTGCAGAATGCCCAGCCGAAGCCCACGCCGAACCTCACCAGGCCAGTTCCAGGATCTCGTGGATGTCCGCCTCCCCCGTGACCGGCCGCGGGTTGCTGCGCACCATCATGTTCTGCATGGCGCCGCGGGCGATGGCGTCGAAATGCCCGCGCTGCACGCCCACGTCGCGCAGCGTCGCCGGCTGGCCGAGGTCGCGGACGAGGTCCGCCACCGCCTGCGCCGCGTCGCCGTCGGTGCGGCCCAGCGCCTCGGCCACCAGCGCCTGCCGGTCGGCGTTCACCGCACGGTTCCAGCGCAGCACGTTCGGCAGCATGACGCAGGAGGTGTGGCCGTGCGGCACCCCGGCAACGGCGCCCAGCTGGTGGCCGATGCCGTGGCTGGCGCCCCATTCCACGCGCCCCAGCCCGGTGGATGCGAGCCAAACGCCGAGCTGGGTCTCCAGCCGCGCCTCCAGATCGCTCGGATCGGCCTGATTGGTGCGCAGCGAGCGCGACAGCATGCGCAAGGCGTGCAGGCAGGTGGCGTCGGTGAAGGGCTGCGGCCCGCGCGAGCACACCGTCTCCACCGCATGGTCCACGGCGCGGATGCCGGTGGACGCCCACAGCCAGTCGGGGGTGTGCACCGTCACCGCCGGATCGAGGATGACGACCTGCCCGCCGATGAAGCGCCCGGTGTAGAGGTCCTTCACCTTGCGAACCGGATCGGTGGCACCGCCGAGCTGGGAGAACTCCGCGCCCGACAGCGTGGTCGGCACGATGATCTGGCGCAGCGGCGGATCCTTGACCGCGGGGACGACGCGGTTGCCGGCCTCGTCCACCCGGATGCGCACGGCGTCGAAGCCCGCCTCGTCGGTGATGCCCTCGGCGACGCAGACGAGCATCACCTTCACCGTGTCCATCGGCGTGCCGCCGCCCACGGTGACGATCAGGTCGGGTTGCTGCTGGCGCACCACCTCCGCCAAGGTGAGGACGGAGGCGCGCGGCACATGCTCGACGCACTCGTCGAACACGCCGATGCAGCGGTCGCCCAGCGCCTCGCGGATGCGCGGCACCACGTCGGTGCGCCGGCTCAGCGTCTTGCTGGCGACGATCAGCAGCCGGTTCTTACCCAGCCTGCCGGCCGTCTCCACCACAGCATCGGCCGCCGGGCGGCCATAGATCACCCGGTCCTGCGCCAGAAACTCGTAGACACCCGACTGCATGATGCTCTCCTCCCTGCTTTTCTTTTGGCCCGGCCGTTCCTGCGGCCTAGCTGCCCAGGTAGGCGGCGGACAGCGACGGGTCGGCGGCGAGCGTCGCCGCCTGCCCCTGCTGCACCACCTGGCCGCGCCGCAGCACGTAGCCGTGGTGCGCGACGCGCAGGGCCAGGGCCGCCACCTGCTCGCACAGGATGATGGTGGTCCGCCGCTCCCGGCAGACCGACTCGATGAAGCCGAAGATCTGCTGCACGATCACCGGGGCGAGGCCCAGCGACGGCTCGTCCAGCAGCAGGTAGCGCGGCTCGTGGATCAGCGCGCCCGACAGGATCACCATCTGCTGCTGGCCGCCGGACAGCATGCCGGCCGGCGTGTGGCGCCGGGTGGCGAGCATGGGAAAGTTCTCGAACACCCGGTCGGCGACCGCCTTGAAGTTGCCGCCGCGGTTGCGGAAGTCCCAGGAGACCTTGAGGTTCTCCTCCACCGTCATGCGGTGGAACAGGCGCCGCCCCTCCAGCGCGTGCGACAGGCCGCGGCGCGCCCGCTCGTGCGCCGGCAGGCGGGTGATGTCCTCGCCGTCCAGCCTGATGCTGCCGCCGGCGGCCGGCACGAGGCCGGAGATCGCCTTCATCAGCGAGGACTTGCCCGCCCCGTTGGCACCGAGGATCGCCGTGATGGTGCCGGTCTGCGCCGTGAGGTCGATGCCGCGCACCGCCTCGATCGGGCCGTACCGGACGGCGAGATTGCTGACTTCAAGCATTGACGGCCTCCCCCCCGCGATCCTCTTCACCGCCAAGATAGGCCGCGACCACGGCCGGGTCGCGGTACATGCCGGCCATGTTGCCCTCATAGATCAGCTTGCCGCTGTCGAGCACGACCACCGTGTCCACGAGGTCGTCGAGGAAGTCCATGTGATGCTCGATCAGGATGACGCCGACGCCCTGCTCCTTCAGGTGGCGGATCAGGCGGCCGAGGCGTTCCAGCTCCACCTCCGACAGGCCGGCGGCCGGCTCGTCCAGCATGACGATGCGCGGACGGGCGACGATGACGCGCGACAGCTCGGTCATGCGCTGGTCGCCGTAGGGCAGGTCGCGCACCGGCGTGTCGGCGATCTGCGTCAGGCCGGCCATGGCGATGACGCGGTCCACCTCGCCCAGCATCCGGGCCTCCTCACCGAGCGCGCTCGGCAGCGCCAGCGCGGCGGACGCCTGGTTCTGCCGGTACAGGCGGTGGGCGCCGAGCAGGATGTTCTCGCGCACGGTGAAGGACGGCACCAGCCGCGGGTCCTGGAAGGTGCGCAGCACGCCCTGCCGCGCCACCTTGTGGTCGGGCAGCCCGGTGATGCTCTTGCCCTCGAAGAGGACGCGGCCTTCGTTTGGCTTGTAGATGCCGCTGATGATGTTGACGAGCGTGCTCTTGCCGGAGCCGTTCGGCCCGACGAGGCCGAGGATCTGGCCGGGCTTCAGCTCGATGCTGGCGCCGTCCAGCGCGCGCAGGCCCTGGAAGTTGATCGCCACCCCCTCGGCGCGCAGCAGCGGTCCCTTCCAGGCATCGGGCGCCACCACCGAGGAGCGCTCCTCCGGCGCCGGCGCCTGCGGCGTCACTGCCTTGATGAAGCGGGTGCGCGGCAGCAGAAGACCGGCCAGCCCGCGCGGCAGCAGCACGAAGGACAGCAGCAGGATCAGGCCGTAGACCATGAACTGGTATTCGGCGAAGATCTGCAGCTTCTCCGGCAGGTAGGTGAAGAGGATGGCGCCGAGGACCGGCCCGGACAGCGTGCCGAGCCCGCCGACCACCGCCATGACCAGCACCTCCACCGAACGGTGCAGGCTGAACGTCTCCGGCCCGAGGTAGCCGACGAGGTGGGCGTAGAAACCGCCCGCCAGCCCGGCTATCGCCGCGCTCAGCGTATAGGCGTTGCGCTTGGTGGCGGCGCGCGCCACGCCGATGCTGCCGGCGGCCACCTCGCTGACATGGATGGCGAAGAAGGCGCGCCCGTAGGTGCTGGTGATGAAGTTGCGCAGCAGCCAGACGACCAGTGCCGTCACCGCCAGCATGAACTGGAAGTAGGACACCGCGTCGAGCGGCAGGCCGAACAGCGTCAGGTTGCGCAGCGTCGGCGACGGCACGGCGCTGAGGCCCACGACGCCGCCGGTCAGCGAGGACCACTCGCGCACGACCTCGTAGAAGATCATGCCGAAGCCCAGCGTCATCATGGCCAGATAGAACTCGCGCACCCGGCCGGCGGCGAAGGACAGCAGCCAGCCGGCTGCAGCACCCATCGCGGACGCCAGCAGCAGGGTCGCCGGCAGCGGCAGGCCGAGGTTCTTCATCAGCAGCGCCGAGCCGTAGGCGCCGATGCCGAGGAACCCGGCATGGCCCAGCGAGATCTGGCCGGCGACGCCGGTCAGCAGGTTGATGCTCTGCGCCAGCAGCACGTTGACCAGGACGAAGGACCAGATCTGGACCGTCGAGGAGCTGACGAACATCGCCGCGATGCCCAGCGCCAGAATCAGCGCCACGACCGCCAGGGGATGTGTCAGGGTGGACAGAAGCTTCCGCATTGCGGGTCTACACCTTTGTAAATTCCTTGCGGCCGAACAGGCCTTGCGGGCGGATGGCGAGGATCACCATGAGGATGGCGAAGGCCATCGCGTGCTCGGCGGCGGTGGAGACGTAGCCGCCCACCAGCTTCTCGATGACGCCCAGCGCGATGCCGCCGACCAGGGCGCCCAGGGTGTTGCCCATGCCGCCGAACACCGCGGCGACGAAGCCGAGCACCATCAGGTTGAAGCCGAAGGACGGATCGACGGTGCCGGTGATCTGCGCCACCATCACCCCGGCGATGCCGGCGAGCACGCCGCTCGCCACGAAGGACAGCATCACCACGCGGCGCACCGGGATGCCGGCCAGCGCCGCGACGTCGGCGTCGTGCGACACCGCGCGCACCGCCCTGCCCCACGCCGAGCGGCGCAGGAACAGCTCCATGGCGACCATGAGCGCCAGCGACAGGACCAGCACCGCAAGGTACTGCGCCGACACCTGCACCCCGGCGACCTCGACGAAGTCCATGGCGTCGAACACCAGCGACGGGAACGCGATGGCCTGCGACCCGAAGAAGGTCGAGACGAAGCCCTGGAGGAACAGCCCGAAGCCGAGGGTCGAAACAACCCAGCCCATGCTGTCGCCGGCCTTCAGAAGCGGGCGGATGGCGATCAGTTCGGCGACGATCATCAGGCCGCCCGCCAGCAGCACTCCGAAGAGAAGCGCCATGGCAACCGGCAGTCCGGCGCCGAGCAGCGCCACCGTGGCGACCGAGGCGGTCATCAGCAGCGAGCCCTGACCGAAGTTGAGGGTGCGCGTCGTCCAGAAGGTCAGCGACAGCCCCATGGCGATGAGGGCGTACACCGCGCCGACACAGATCCCGGAAAAGATCAGTTGAAGCAGGAAGTGCATGGAATTGTCCTTGCGCCAGAGGCTTTGCGCCGGCCCCCGTCCCCGCCCGGCGGAAGACGGCAGCCGGCGCGAACACTCAGTCCTTGGCGATCTGCAGCTTCGTCTTGTCGCCGGCCTTCACGTACTCGAACATCGCGACATCCTCCGGCGAGATGGCGTGGTGCTTGGCGGCCGAGAAGGAGTAGACGGCGTTCACACCGCGCAGCCCCTGGATGCCCTCGATCGCCGTGGCGATGGCCTTCGGGTCGTTGGACTTGGCGCGGCTGATGCCCTCGAACAGCACGTTGGCGGCGTCGTAGGCGTTGGTCACCGACAGCGACATGAAGATCTGCGGGCGTTCCGGGTCGTTGCCCCACCAGCGGTCAGCGCCATACTTGGCCTTGTAGGCGTCAGCGAATTCCTGGGCGGCGGGGTTCAGCTTCTCCTCGCCGAACACGCCGACCATCGAGCCCTTGGTGCCGACCACCAGATCGCCGGCGCCTTCCTGGTAGGGAATCGACAGCGCGCCGTTAGAGGCGACGAGCGGCACGTTGTAGTTCAGGCGCGCCATGGTGCGCCGGATCACCGCCAGATCGGCGCCCAGACCGACGCAGACCACCACGTCGGCGCCGGCCCGCTGCAGGCGCGCGATCTGCGCTGTCATGTCCTGGGAGCGCTGGTTGTAGGTTTCCACCCCCACCGGCGCGCTGGCGCCGGCCGCCTTCAGCTCCTTGCCGATCATCTCGGCGCCGGAGACGCCGTAGGCGGTGCTTTCGTGCACGAGGCCGGGCTTCTTGAAGTGCTTGGCGACGTAGCGGCCGAGCACGGTCGACTCGACGTCGTTCTGCAGCGCGAAGGAGAAGACGTTCGGGCGCGGCTTGCCGCCGTCGGGATAGGTGACGGTCGGCGTCTGCGCCACCGGGTTCATGTACGGCCGGCCGTCGGCGGCGGCCATGTCGATGACGGCCAGCGTCGGGCCGGAGCCGGCGGGGCCAATGATGCCGACCAGATCCTTATTGTCGAGCAGCCGGCGCATGTTCTGGACGGCGCGGTCGGGCACGAGCTGGTCGTCGAGCAGCATGGCCAGCTCGATCTTCTTGCCGTTGATGCCGCCCTTGGCGTTCCACTTCTCGATGGCCAGATCGACGCCGCGGCGCCCGCCCTCGCCGTACTCGTTGTAGGGGCCGGTCAGGGCCGAGGTCATGCCGATCTTGATGGTGTCCTGCGCCGCGGCCGGGCCGGCGGCCACCATGGCGGACAGCGCGGCCACGCCAACCATCTTCGCAAGGGCCACGCCGACAAGGGACTGCCGTCGCATACTGCGTCCTCCCGAGTAAGGGCCGGATCGCACCGGCCTCTGGTTTTGGATTTGATTCCCGATGCGGGGACAGCCCCTGGGGCCCGGTGCCGGGCCATCCGCTGGCGCCACCGCAGTATCGTGAACCACGATTCATTTCTCATGCACACTGTAGATGCGATGAACTGAATACGCAACGGCAGAAATCTCATATATCGTCAGTATGTCCACCAAGTCGCTTGACGCCTTCATGAGTCATGGTTCATTATTCAGAAACTAACCGGCGGGTGGCGCTCCACACCGCCCCGCCCCATGATACGAGGCCCTTTCCGTGCACAAGCCCGTCGAGCCCCCGACCGAACGGCTCTTGGCGCTTCACCGCATCATGCAGCTCATCCGCGCGACGGAGACGAGCCTGTCGCGGCTGTTCGCCGACAGCGAAATCCCCGGATTCATTCACCTCAGCGTCGGCCAGGAGGCGGTGGCGGCCGGCGTCGTCGGCGCTCTTGCCGAACAGGACACCTTCGCCACCACCCACCGCGGCCACGGCCACGTGCTCGCCCGCGGCGTCTCGCTCGACCTCTTCTTCAAGGAGATCATGGGCCGGGCCGGCGGCATCTGCGGAGGGCGCGGCGGTTCCATGCACGTGGCGGACCTGAGCCTCGGCGTGCTGGGCGCCAACGGCATCGTCGGCGCCGGCCTGCCGCTCGCCACCGGCAGCGCGCTCGCCCACAAAATCCGCAAGACCGACGGAGTCGCGGTCGCCTTCTTCGGCGACGGCGCCATGGCCGAGGGCGCGCTCCACGAGTGCCTGAACATGGCGGCGCTGTGGCAGCTTCCCCTGGTGTTCGCCTGCGAGAACAACGGCTGGTCGGAGTTCTCGCCGACCTCGCGCCAGTTCGCCGGCAACCTCGCCGCGCTGGGCGCCGCGTTCGGCATCCCGCACCGCTCGGTGGACGGCAACGACATCCTGGCCGTCGCCACCGCCGCCGAGGAGGTGATCGCCGCCGCGCGCAGCGGCGGGCCGCAGATCCTGGAATGCATCACCACCCGCGTGCACGGCCATTTCGAGGGCGACCCGCAGCGCTACCGCTCCGAGGAGGAGATCGACCAGCTCGCCGAATCGGACCCGCTGCGCCGCTCGGCCGAGCGGCTGCTGGCGGC
>JAEYOB010000377.1 GCA_023412175.1 Pseudomonadota bacterium
ACGCTGTCCATGTACAGGGTGAAGCCGGTGGCAGGCTCGCCCTCGTCCTCGCCCCCTGCACGGCTGCCGGCGCGGTAGCGCCCGCCGCCGCCCAGCTCGCCGCGCACGCCGCGGGCGAACAGGGTGAAGCTGAGCCCGGTCTGGTACTCGAAACCGCGGTGCTCGACGAAGTCCACCGTCACGGTCAGGTCCGGCCGGGCGGCGCGGATCAGGCGCACCACCTCGGTCAGGCGCCGGCGGTCCTTCTCGGCCGCCTCGGGCAGGGCCAGGGTTCCCAGCGCCGCCATGGCGCGCTCGGCCGGGCCGGATGCCTGGATCAGCCTTTCCAGCAGATCGGCCACCGGACCGCCGACCGCGGCCACCGCGGCGGCGTCCTTGCGGTCGAGCGCGGCGCGCAGCGTCGCCGTGGTCTCCTCGTCCAGGCCCAGCGCCCGGCAGACCAGCGGCACCATGGTCGGCACGCAGAGATCGACGGACAGGTGCCGGACGCCCACGGCGTCCAGCGCGCGGGCCGCCAACAGGATCACCTCGGCGTCGGACTCCGGCTGGAGGACGCCGATGATCTCGACGCCGACCTGGGCGAACTGCCGCTCGGGCCGGAGCTGCGAGCCCTTCACCCGCAGCACCTGCCCGGCGTAGCACAGGCGCAGCGGGCGCGCGGCCTTGGACAGGCGCGTGGTGGCGATGCGGGCGATCTGCGGCGTCATGTCGGCGCGCACAGCCATCATGCGCTGCGACAGCGGGTCCATCAGGCGGAAGGTCTGCTTCGCCATGGCGGCGCCGGAACCGGACAGCAGGCTTTCCTCGAACTCGACCAGCGGCGGCTTCACGCGCTCGTAGCCGGTGGCGGCGAACTCGGCCATCAGCCGTTCGATCGCCGCGGCCTCGTGTGCGGCCTCGAGCGGCAGCACGTCGTGCAGGCCTGCGGGCAGCAGCGCGGAACTGGACGAATTGGGCATGGGTCGAGCTGGCTCGTTCACGGTCATCGCCCGCAACACGGGCGCACGGGGCCGGTCAATAGCCGACACGCCGCCTCCGTGCAAACGGAAAAGCCCGCAAAGTGCGCATGGCCGCTGCGTGACGTCGCCGGGGGCATGGGGTTCATCCTTGATTTCATTGGCAATCCATTGGGAAAGGCATGCCGCACTCTGTCGCGGGCCGCTCCGATTGCGCCCGGCGCTTGCCGGGGCGGAATCATTCATGATAGGATAAAAATCTTATCGCGGCCGAACCTGCCGCGCCATTCACCGGGTGAAACGATGGGCGGTTCAGCGTTTCATGGCGTTTCACAATGTTTCATTCGCGGCCTCGTCCGAGGCCGGGTGCACGGCCCTTGCCATGTACGTCATCCCTCCCCCGTAGGACGCCAGCTCCGCCGGCTGCTCCTCGCACGGCGTGAACGCCTGCGCATCCCAATAGCCGCGCGCCTCCGGCGTCGAGGTCAGCGCCAGCCACGCGAACCCCTCCCGGACCGCCAGCCGGCGTGCGTACTCCAGCACCGCCGCCCCCAGCCCGCTGCCCCGCGCCGCCGGGAGCAGCGCCACGTCGTGCAGGTACAGGCAATCCGCATCCTCCGGCACCCGGCCCAGAAGCGAGTCCAGCGCCGGCGGGTGCCCGAGCTTGCCCGGATGCATCACCGCATAGCCCACCACCGCTCCGCCGGCCTCGCCCATGCGGCAGCCGGCGGGATACAGGCGCAGGCGCTCGGCGAAGATTTCGGGCGATTCCGGATAGCCGGGATGCACCACCGCCGCGACGGCGATCAGTGCATCGAGATCGGTTTCGGCCATCGGCCGCCACGTTCCGGTCATACCCTTCTCCTTTCGCGACGCACCAAGTGCTTCCTGGCACACCCTTGGCGCGTTATGGTTTTATGACGAGTGATTTCGGAGGACACCATGACCGACCCCGCTGTGGCGAAGCTGCTGCCAACGGTCCGCACCATCGCCCACGAAGCCGGGCAGGTCATTCTGCGCTTCTACAACGACCGGTACGACGTCGTCACCAAGGCGGACGGCAGCCCGGTCACCCAGGCCGACCACGCCGCCGAGGCGGTGATCCTGCCCGCGCTGCACCACCTCACCCCCGGCGTGCCGGTGGTGGCCGAGGAGGAGATGTCGGCCGGCCGCGTGCCCGACGTGTCGGGCGGCCGCTTCTGGCTGGTGGACCCGCTGGACGGCACCAAGGAATTCCTGAACCGCAGCGGCGAGTTCACCGTCAATGTCGCGCTGATCGACCAGGGCGTGCCGGTGCTGGGCGTGGTCTATGCGCCGGCCTCCGGCGACCTGTACGCGGGAGCCGGCCCCGGCACCGCCGTGCACTGGATCGAGGGACGGCACGACTACCCGATCTCCGCCCGCACGCCGCCGGCGGACGGGCTGTCCGTGGTCGCCAGCCGCTCACACGGCGATCCGGGCGAGACCGACACTTTCCTCGGCGCCTTCACCGTGAAGCAGCGCATCTCCTGCGGCTCGTCGCTGAAGTTCTGCGCCGTCGCCTGCGGCAAGGCCGACCTCTACCCCCGCTTCGGCCGCACCATGGAATGGGACACCGCCGCCGGCCACGCCGTGCTGCTGGCGGC
>JAEYOB010000382.1 GCA_023412175.1 Pseudomonadota bacterium
GGCGCAGGGGCCGGTGGCGGCCCGGCAGCCGGGCGCGCGGGAGTGCGCGCGGGCGCACCGGCAGCCGCGCTGCGAAGAACCGTCTTGCCTGCCGTGTCGCCCGGCACCATCGCGCCCCTTCAATCCAAGGCGACAGGGTATAGCAGCCTACCCCCTTCGGGTCACGCGGGGTGCGCGGCGTGTGCTATTATGGTCACCATGCCGGCCACGCCGGGGTGAGGCGCATCCGCTCGCGCAGCCAGTCCGCCAGCGCGGCCGCCGCCCGGTTCGGCGCCTGCCCCTCTGCGCGCACCAGCCAATAGGCGCAGAGCGAGGGGATGCCGAGCGGCACGGGCGCCACCAATCGGCCTTCGGCCAGATCGCGCTCCACCAGCAGCGAGCGGCCGAGTGCTACGCCGGCCCCGGCCGTGGCGGCACGGTAGAGACTCGCGCCCTCGTCGAAGCGGGTGCCGAACCGCATTTGCGCGGGCGTCAGCCCCGCCGCCCGCAGCCAGTTCGGCCAGCCGCCGGGAATGTCGTCCATCAGCAGCGTCACATCGCGCAGGGAGGCCGGGTCGGTGGTGATGTCGTGGCGCTCGGCAAAGGCCGGCGTGCAGACGGGAATCAGCGTTTCGCGGCCGAGGAGTTCGGCGTGCAGGCCGGCCCAGCCGCCTTGCCCGTAGCGCATGGCGATGTCGATGCCGTCGCGCCGCAGGTCGGCCAGCGCCCGGCTGGCATGGATGCGCAAATCGACGTCGGGATGGCGGGCCGTGAAGTCGGGCAGGCTCGGCGCCAGCCACAACGCGGCGACCGACGGCAGCAGCGACAGCGTCACCTGATCCTCGCGCCGGCCGCGCGACAGCATGGCGTCGTTGGCGTCGCGGATGCGGCCCAGCCCGTCGGCGACGCGGGCAAAATACTCCCGCCCGGCCTCCGTCAGCGCCACGAACCGGCCCCGCCGGGTGAACAGGGGAACGGCGAACCAGTCCTCCAGATTCCGCACGTGCCGGCTCACCGCGCTCTGGGTCAGCCGCAGTTCCTCCGCGGCCAGGGTAAAGCTGCCCAGCCGCGCCGCCGCCTCGAACGCGCGGACCACGGACAGCGACGGATGGCCCGCCCTTGGATGAGTTGAATTCATGTAGAGCGCCGCCTTTAGTCGTTTTGCCGCGGTTCCGCCCGCAGCTACGATCATGCACGAGCGTAACCCGGCACCGAGGGGCCGTCCATGAGCGACATCGCGGTCGAGAACCGGAAACCGGGCCGGCGGCCCGCGGCCATTGGTGCATTGCCGTCCGTCCCCCTGCCCCTGGTCATGCTGCTGGCCGCACTGGCGCTCGGTCTGGCCAACGGCATGGGCGGCAAGCCGCTGCTGCACGCGCTGAACGCCGGCTTCGGCGCAGCCTCGGCCGAATACGCACTGATCCTGATCCCCGCCTTCACCCTGGCCGCCTCGCTGTCGCGCGCGGGCGCCCAGGCCGGGTCGGGGCGCGCCGCCACGCTGCTGGCCCCCCTGGCGGGCGCCGGCATGGCCTGCCCCGACACCGCGTACGCCGCCCTGTCGCCGGTGGCCGGCGCGCGCAAGCTGTCCATGCTGTTCGGCGCCTACGCCGGCTTCAAGCTTCTGGTGCCGGCCGGGCCCGCCATCGTGGCGACCGGCCTCGGCGGCTTCGACACCCGGCTGGCGGTCGCAGCGGTACCGGTGTTCGTCGTCGCCTGGGGAGCCGGGCTGCTCTTCGCGCGGCGTTTCGAAACGGCGGCTCCGGACGGCGCGGCGCCGGCGCCGGGACGGCTGAGCGCCCGTGTCATGGCGCCGCTCGCCACCATCATTGGCCTGCTGGCCCTGGGATTCGTCCTGCAAAGCCGGGGCGAGCTGCCGCCGCTGCCGGGGTTCCTGCTGGGCCCGAAGGGCGCGCTGCTGCTGGCTGCCGTGGTCTCGCTGCTGCCGCTGTCGCGGAGCGAACGCGCCGAGGCGCTGGAAAGCGGAATGCGGCGGACCGCGCCGCTGCTGCTGACAATCGGGGCGGCGAGCGCGCTCGGCACCATGCTGGCCGGGACGCTGCCGGTGGCGCGCTATGCCGACGCCCTCGTCTCGACCGGCCTCGTCCTGCCGGCGCTGTTCGTCTTCACGGCGACCTTCAAGGTGGTGAAGGGATCCTCCATGGCGACGTTCGCCGGAACCAGCGGCATTGTCGCCGCCCTCCTGCCGTCGCTGCAGGTGTCGCCGGAGGCGGCGGCCCTGGCCATGTGCGCCGGAGCCTTCGTGTCGATCACCCCGAACGACAGCCTCTACTGGCTGGTCCGGCAGGATGTCTTCGCCGGCCGGGACGAGGCCGCGGCGATACGGATCGTTACGGCAGGATCGGCGCTGCAGGGCTTCGCCGCCCTGCTGACGGTGTGCGCGATGCAGGCGGCGGGGCTACTTTGAGCGGCCCGGCGAAGCAGTGGAAAGCAATCTTCAGCCTGACGGCGTTCCCTGCCCCGCCGTGCGCGGCTGGCTGAGCCTCAGTCCATCGACCGGCTCGTCGGGTTGCCGATCATCGACAGGAACTCGCGCCGGGTCGATGGGTCGGTGCGGAAGGCGCCCAGCATGCGGCTGGTCACCATGGTCACGCCGGTCTTGTGAACGCCGCGCGTGGTCATGCACTGGTGCGCCGCCTCGACGACCACCGCAACGCCGTCGGGCTGCAACACCTCGTCGATGGTGTTGGCGATCTGCGCCGTCATCTTCTCCTGGATCTGCAGGCGCTTGGCGTAGGCCTCGACCAGGCGCGCCAGCTTGGAGATGCCAACCACCCGGTGGCGCGGCAGGTAGGCGACGTGCGCCTTGCCGATGATCGGCACCATGTGGTGCTCGCAGTAGGATTCGACGCGGATGTCACGCAGCACGACCATCTCGTCGTAGCCGTCGATCTCTTCGAAGGTGCGCTGGAGGATCTCGACGGGATCGATGCCGTAACCGCCGAAGAACTCCTCGTAGGACCGCACCACGCGGTCGGGCGTGCCCAGAAGGCCCTCGCGCTCGGGGTTGTCGCCGGCCCAGCGGATCAGCGTGCGGACCGCCTCCTCGGCCTCGGCGCGGCTGGGTCGGGTCACCTCCGGCGCGGCGGCGCGGGGGTGGCCGGGGCCGCGGACCACGTTGTCGGCCTTGGGGGTCTTCGGGGAAATGGTCACGGCGGCGGTCCTTCTCTCAGCATCGAACGGCGGAGCTTCTGTACGCGGGTCCGGCTCGCCCGGATCACCCTCACCCACCGGGAGGTAACCCTTTCGCCATCGGTTTCAAGCCGGGCGGCGGCCGGGGAACCGCAAGCCTGGGTCCCGCTCAGTTCAGTTGCCGGGGCTGGTGGGGGCTGTCCAGAGAGAAGGCGGGAATGGCGACGTCGAAGGTTTCCCCCCGCCCGGTCTCCATCTGGTAGCTGCCGACCATGATGCCGGAAGGAGCGGCCAGCGGCGTGCCGCTGGTGTATTCGAACGCCTCGCCGGGTTCGAGCACCGGCTGCTCGCCGACCACGCCCGGCCCGCGCACCTCCTGCACGCGCCCGAAGCTGTCGGTGATGCGCCAGTAACGGGTGCGCAGCTGCACGGTCTCGCTGCCCTCGTTCTCGATGCGCACGTGATAGGCCCAGACGAAGTGGTTCTCGGACGGGGCCGACTGCTCCTCAAGATACATCGGGTTGACAGTGATGCAGATGGAGCGCGTCGTCTTGCTGTACATCCTCAACCTCCCGCCGCACGACCGGCGGCACTCCCCCACGGAAAAAGGCTTCCCTTACTAAGAATAGGTGCGCAGTCGCTACAGTGTCCAGGGGAGGGCGCTTCGGTGCCTGCAACAAATGGGCACAAATCCGGGCGATGCAGACGGGACACACCCACCCCGATTCGCGCAGCCGCCAGCCCGATCCCTTGCACCGGGCCTCACCCGATGATATATGCGGGGTCTTCTGCAACGGCCGAAGAGTTCGCGCCATGCGGCGTCTGCACGCCCTACGACTCCGACGACGGAGCCGCGCCCCGCGCATCGCGGGTGCGGTCGTCCTTGGGTCGCGTGCGGAAGCCGAGGGGCTTTGCCGGAGCTGATCCGGCCCTCCCTCCCGGCGAAGGCGCGACCCGCACCTTCTCCATCTTCCCGCCGGGATACTTCTGCCGATGATCATCACCCCTGAACTGCCGCGGCACGCCGCTGCCATCGAAACGCTGCTCGACACCGCCTTCGGCGCCGGCCGGCAGGCCAAGACCGCCTACCGGCTGCGTGACGGCATCGAGCCGATCCATGAGCTGTGCCTGATGGCGCTCGGCCACGACGACCTGGGCAACGAGCAGTTGAAGGGCACGATCCGCTACTGGCCGGTGAGCGTCGGCGGTGCGGTACCGGCACTGCTGCTCGGTCCGATCGCGGTGGATCCGGCTCTGCAAGGCAGCGGCCTGGGCAGCCGGTTGATCCGCATGACGCTGAACATGGCCGCCGCCGCCGGGCACCAGATCGTGCTGCTGGTGGGCGACGCGCCGTACTATGAGCGGTTCGGCTTCACACGGGACCTGACGCGGGACCTCCAGTTCCCCGGCCCGGTGGACCTGAACCGCTTCCTCGGCCTGGAACTGACGCCCGGCGCGCTCCGGGGCGTTTCCGGGATGGTCGGACGCTCGGACGCCTCCGGGGAGATGCGGGCCCCGATGGCCTCCGTCCCTCCCAAGGCTCTCCCGGCCGACGGCCTCTGGCTCGCCCGGCCAGCCTACAGCCTCGGATAAATCGGGTTTGCGCGAAACGCGCCGGCTTGAATCCGGCGTCAGCGTCGCCTATAAACAGGGTGCGGCGCGGGTGTAGCTCAATGGTAGAGCAGAAGCTTCCCAAGCTTACGACGAGGGTTCGATTCCCTTCACCCGCTCCAATCTTTCCAAGGGCTTAGACCCTATGTTCGCGGCCTGAAAGGAGTGGCGGCCCGCCCTGCGACATGCCCCAATCGAGGGTTGCGCCGGACTGGCCGGCGCCGAGCCTCAGACATGGAGG
>JAEYOB010000406.1 GCA_023412175.1 Pseudomonadota bacterium
ACCATACGCTCCGCCCGCCCATAGCCGCGGGAGCGCGTCCGTGCAGGCCGCTCCGGATCAGACTCTGCGCATCCCGTTTCAGCCACGTTCGGCCGGCCTCGACGGCATGTCGGAGGAACATCTGGCGAAGCAGTTGCCCGCTCTGGTCGGCACGCCGCTTCGGGTGCTGGTGCACGCGACGGCGCCGGCGCTTGCGTCCGACGGCGCATCCTCCCGCGATCTCGCCATGGCTCTGGCGCGCGCGCGCGCGCAGGCGGTGCGCCGCTGGCTGCTGTCGCATCGGGTGCCGCCGGGGCGCGTGGCGGTCGATGCGGCCGTGGGACCGGAGCACGTTGCGGAACTTGTCCTGGAACTGCCATCCCGCAGCCGTCCGCCCGGTAAACCGGCCATGGTCCCGCGCCGCCGCTGAACAGCCGGTTATCTAGGTGCGCCGGGTCCTTTCGTTGCGGAGTGGGCCTGCTTGAGTTTGCCTCCGCCCCAGTTGTAGGCGGCGCGTAGACCGGCTCCGGCGCCGCCGACAAGACCACCCTGCATCAGTTGCTGTGCCCCGGGAACCTTTCCCGCCAGCTTTCCTCCGAGGTTCTTCAGCAAGCCTCCTGCGCCTTGGGATCCGAACAGGAGGCCGCCGCCAATACTCTGGGCCGCCCCCTTGGCCGCCCCAGCGGCTTTTGATGCGCCATACTGGCCGGCGGCGGTCACCATAGCTGCGGACGTGGCGCTGTCATTCGAGCCCGAAATGTTCGATGCGATGCGCGGTGCGGCGAGGTGGAGCAGCACCGACACGAATCCGGCAATGAGGGTGTACCAGTATTCCTTGCTGGTGATGTCGAGCAGCGCCTGAAGCCCCTGATTGTCCGGGTTCGTGATCAGCACCCGCCCAAACTGCTGCGAGAGCATGGACGCAGTGGCGCCCATGGCGACGGCGGCGAAGACCAGCGTCAGGCCGCCGCCGAAAAGGAATTTGAGTGCGGCGAACAGGAATGATCGCGTCGGGCCGAAGGGCATGCCGATGACGAAGAGCGGCGCGACGGCGGTTACGGCGGAGACATAGAAAATGACCTGCACCAGGAAGGCGGCGAAGATGCCGAGCACGAAGGCGTAGGGGATTGCGATGAAGCATATCAAAATCAGCTTGATCAGGCCCTTGATGGTGTCCAACCACCCGCCGTCGCCTTTGATCGACGTCGCCAGATTCATGATCATCGGCAGGATGGTGTTCTCGACCTGCTCCCACATGGCCGTGTACCAGCCGCTGCTACCCGCTTCGCCGAGTGAGCTGCTGGCCCCCTGGAAGCTCTCGTTCACGGTCTGCAGGACGAGCGCTGCGATGCCCATGAAGACCTTTTCTCCCGCATCGATGACGTTCTCCAGGATCCAGTCCGGCGATGAGAGAATGCCGACCATGGCGAGCAGCCAGCCGACCCGACGGAGGAACGTCTCCAGCAGTTTCGGCGCTTCCGAAGGGGTCAGGAACAGGCCGGCGACCAGCAGCAGGATCCACCAGAGCCCCATCAGTCGGCCGAAGCCGGCGGCCGGGCCGATCAGGGCCTTGAACGTCCTCTCCCGGAATGCATGGCTCGACTCCTCGATGCGGCTGAACAGTCCGCAGAACATGCAGCTGTCGGTGTCCGTGGATGGCGCCGCCGGCGTTTCCCAAGGCCACGCAGCGCGTACATCACCGGCTGCAAACATGGCGAGCACGGCGGTGACGATCAGGAGCGGCAGGAACACGCGACGGATCATGGCGTCGGCCTTTCGACATGCGGCGGACTGGCGGGCGGTGGTTCGCCGCCGGCGGGGCCTGCAGGAAAGGACCAGCGGTTCCGATCCGGCGCGGATGCCAGCGCGAGGCGGAGGCCGGCCGCATCCAGTTCGGCGGCAACCGCGGCAGCCTCCTCGTCCATGAACCGGAGGTGAGCCTGGGTTCCCTGCCGGCTCAAACGGGGCGCGAGGGCGGGGGCAACCCATGCGGCGCGCTCGGCCGCGGCGCCGGCAATGAGCCATCCGCCCATCGAACGCATGGCGGCGATCTCGTTCGCCGCGGCCTGGGCGGCAACCTCGCGGTATCGCTCGTGCGCGGGACGGAGCCGCCGCGCCCGTGCGACGACGGTGCGCTCGAACCAGTTCCATCGCATGCGCCCGCTGTCGACGGCATGCAGCGTTACCACCAGCAGGACCGCCACCACGATCAGAGCCATGGCGATGTCGATGGCCGTCGATACGCGGGAGAGGATCTGATCGAAGCCCGATGCGAGGCGGTCCGCAGCCGTCATGGGCGCACGCCGATCAGCTGCATGACGCGCTCCGTATCGCCCCTCGCCTTTGCCTCGGCGATTTCCTTCAGCAGGTCGAGGTTCAGGCCGGCATCCTCGAGCATCGAGGCGACCTCGACGCGCTTGGCGTTGGCGCGCCTGGCCTTGTCCTCCTCGAGCGCCTGTCCCGCCTGACGCAGCTCCGCGCGCGCTTCCCTGAGCTTCTGCTCGAAGCCGGCGACCTTGCGTCCGAGCCGGAAGACGGCGCGCGCGAGCGCCTCTGTCGGCTCCGATCCGTCGAGATCGATCCCGAAGACGGAGGCGCCGCGCTCGCCGGTCTGCTCCGGGGGCGCGGACCCCGACGGCGCACGCTGGTCCCCGCGGTGATCAGGGTCGACAGACCGCTCCGAGGCCATGCCGGGAGGGGGCGTCTCACCGCGGCCCCGGCCGCGGGGCTCGCCATTGTCGTACCGGCTTTCGTAATCGTGTTCCCGCATGCCGTGCTCCCGCTCGGACGTTGTCGTTCGAGCGACCAGCCTAAGGCGCGTGCAGCGGGGTTTTCGAGCACCGGCGGAGCGAACCGAGGCGCGAACCGCGGCGTCAGCGGTTGCGGGGGTTCCGTTGGGCGCGGCTCCGTCGCGCCCGCTCGATCTCATGTTCGACACGGGCCGCTGTTACCTGCTCCGCATCAGGCTTGCGTTGCCCGGTTCGGTGCCACGCCTGCTCCGGCACCCGGCGCTGCGGTGTGCGGCCGACGATGCCCGGCTCGTCCATGGCGCGGTCACGGCCCGGGAAGAACTCGACGGCTGGCTGGCAGACGGCGTTCACGATGGCGGCGACCTCCGCCCTGGCGGCCTGCACCGCGGCCTTGCCACGCAGCGGCACCCGGGTTGGGGTGCGGTCGACCTCCCAGCCGCCGTCGGCGTAGCGTACCGGGCGCGCCGTGACCAGCAGGTGGATGTGTGGCTGTACCTGGCCGTTGCCGTGTACGGCGGCGATGGCCAGGTGGCCGCGGGCCTCCCAGGCGGCCACCAGCTGCTCGGCCACCTGGCGGCGCCGGTCGGCATCGGAATCGCCCGGCAGCTCCACCACCGCGGCGATCGCCACGCGCTCGGCCGTCCGGCCCCTGCGGATCCGGCAGCCGGCCTCGATGGCGGTGAGCACCTGCTTCAGCTCGCCGGCGTCGCCGGCCAGATGCTCGAGGTCCTGGTGCCCGTCGTAGTCGCCTTCCCGGGCCACGTAATCGACCGAGCCGCCTCGGCTGCCGCGTGCTCCGACCTGCACGCCGTGGAACCGGCAGTGGAAGGTGCGCGCCGCCCGCCCGCCATGGCAGCCGACGCGGTGCGATGTGAACGGCCGCTGTCCGGTTCGGGGGTCGTGGTAGCGTCCCAGGTGGACGCGCTCGTCATTCTGCATGCCGTGCTCCCGCTCGGACGTCGTCGTTCGAGCGACCAGCCTAAGGCGCGTGCAGCGGGGTTTTCGAGCACCAGCGGAGCGAACCGCGGCGTCAGCGGTTGCGGGAAATCCAGTCGCTCATCTGCGCCCGGTCGAGGCCGGCCGGAACCGTCAGGCCGCGCCGTTCGGCGATGCTTTCGGCTCGTTCCAGCTG
>JAEYOB010000424.1 GCA_023412175.1 Pseudomonadota bacterium
GAGCTGGAAACCATCCTGGAGGCCGCCGCCGAGGCCGGGGCCAGCGGCGCCAACTACATCCTGGTTCGCCTGCCGCTGGAGATATCCGCCCTGTTCGAGGAGTGGCTGCGCACCCACGCGCCGCAACGCGCCGAGCGCGTGCTCAGCCTGATCCGGCAATGCCGCGGCGGCACGCTGTATCAGCCCGGCTTCGGCAAGCGCATGAGCGGCCAGGGGCCGTACGCCGAGTTGCTGGCGAAGCGCTTCCGGCTGGCGACCGCGCGCCTGGGGTTGAGTGGCCGCTGGCGAGAGTTGGACACCACCGCCTTCCGCCCGCCACCGATGCCGGGGGACCAGCTCAGCCTGCTGTAAGGCGCTTGCCCCGTCCCATGCCCGCCGCCGGCGGCGCGGTGCGGAACAGTGTCGGCTGGCTGCCTGTTCAGCACCCAACATTGACCGAATCAGGAGCCCCGAATGGTCAGGCCGCCAACGGCAGCCGCGCTCATCACCGTTGCGGCCACCATCCTCGCCGGCTGCGGCGAAACGGCGACGCTTCCAGTCTCTGCCGGAATCGGTCCGAACCCGAACCTGCCGCCGCCCCGCGAGACGCTGATCCCCACGGTCAACATCGCTCCGGCGAAGGGCTGGCTTGCCGGCACGGCGCCGGCCGCCATGCCGGGGTTGGCCGTCACCGCCTTCGCCGATGGGCTAGACCATCCGCGCTGGCTGCTCGTCCTGCCCAACGGCGACGTCCTGGTGGCGGAAACCAACGCACCGCCCAAAGAGGACAGCGGCGGCATCCGCGGCTGGATGATGAAGCAGATGATGACGAAAGCCGGCGCCCGCGGGCCGAGCGCCAACCGCATCACCCTGCTCCGCGATGCCGACGGCGACGGCGTGGCGGAAATCCGCACGGTCTTCCTCGACGGCCTCAACTCGCCGTTCGGCATGGCCCTGGTCGACGATACTCTCTATGTCGCCAACACCGATGCGGTGGTGCGCTTCCCGTACCAGCCGGGCCAGACGCGGATCACGGTTCCGGGCACCAAGGTGGTGGACCTGCCCGCCGGCCCACGCAACCACCATTGGACCAAGAGCCTGATCGCCAGCCCCGACGGGCGGCGGCTTTACGCAACCGTCGGCTCGAACAGCAACGTCGCCGAGAACGGGATGGAGGAGGAGGAGGGCCGCGCCGCCATCTGGGAGATCGACCCGGCCGCCGGCACCCACCGCATCTTCGCGTCAGGCCTCCGCAACCCGAACGGCATGGATTGGGAGCCGACGACGGGAACGCTATGGACGGCCGTCAACGAACGCGACGAGATCGGCAGCGATCTCGTTCCTGATTACATGACCACGGTTCGAGACGGCGGCTTCTACGGCTGGCCGTACAGCTATTATGGGCAGCACGTGGACACGCGGGTCACACCACAGCGGCCCGATCTCGTCGCCAAGGCGATCGCGCCCGACTACGCGTTGGGGGCGCACACCGCGTCGCTCGGCCTCGTCTTCGGCAGGCCGGGCGCGCTTCCGGCGCGCTTCGCGAACGGCGTGTTCATCGGCCAGCATGGCTCCTGGAACCGCCAACCGCACAGCGGCTACAAGGTCGTGTTCGTGCCCTTTGCCGGCGGGCGGCCGGCCGGAGAGCCGATGGATGTACTCACCGGATTCCTCGACCCGGACGGCAACGCGCTGGGCCGCCCCGTGGGCGTCACCCTCGACCGCACCGGGGCGCTGCTCGTCGCCGACGATGTCGGAAACCGCGTCTGGCGGGTGACGGCGGCGGGCGGTTCCTGAACGTCACAGGCACCGCCGTCCGCTCCGGAGGGGTAATGAGGCGAGAAAGGGGAGACGCTGCGCGCCTCCCCTTTTCTTTTTTCCCCGCCGCGCGTTGCGGTGGGCCGTCCTCATACGGCCGGCACATGGATGCTTCCATGATCGGCCGGCCGTATGACCCTTTCGCACATTGCTGCGCAATGTACTGTCGGGTTTGAACCAAAGGCGCTTGATGGCTTCCATCAAGCGCCTTTGGTATCAGTCCACCGGGAGGGACGGCCAGCGATCCGCCCAGGGATGAGCTTCTTCGTAGCCGCGCGCCACCGCACACAGCAGGGCATCGGCTCCCTGCGGCCCCACCAGTTGGAAGCCGATGGGAAGACCGTTCCGGGAGGGTGCCGTGGGCAGGTTCATGGCCGGCAGGCCGGCCGCGTTCGCGAAGGCCGTGAACACGGCGTGGCCGCGCGGGCCGACGCTACGCCCGTCGATGGACGGCGGGAAGATGTCGCCCGCGGCCCAGGGGAGCGCGGCCGCCGACGGGGTCAGGATCAGGTCGTAGTCCTGGAACAACTCGGACAAGGCCCGGCTCGTCTCGGCGATGGTGTCGAGCGCGCCGACGAACGCGGTCGCGGAGAATTTCCGGCCCGCCTCGGCCAGCGGTTCGAGCGCTTCGGAAATCTGCCCCTGCCAGCCCGGATGCCGTTCCAGCAACCACGCAAGACCGGCCTGGCTGATCACCGGCCAGACCCGCTCGTTGACGGCATCGACCAGCGTGAAACGGCCCGCCCGTTCCACCCGGTGCCCCAGCGCAGCGAGGCGGTCCGCGGCCAGCGCGACGCTTCCCCGGATCTCCGGGTCCACGGGCGCGTCGCCGAAGGTCTCGACGTAGAGGATCCGGCAGGCCGGCGCCGGCTCGACGGCGAAGGGACGGTCGGCGTAGCGGGCGGACAAGGGATCGCGCGGATCCGACACGGCCATGATCTCCATGGCCATGACCACATCGTCGACGGTGCGCGCGATGGGGCCGATCACCTCGCAGTTCAGCAGGATGGCCGGGAAACCGTCGCAGCGCGCGACGCGGCCGACCGACGGCTTCAGGCCGACCAGCCCGGTGTGCGAGGACGGCCGGCGGATCGACCCGCCTCCGTCCGTGCCGATGGCGAGCGGCCCGATGCCGGAGGCGACGGC
>JAEYOB010000455.1 GCA_023412175.1 Pseudomonadota bacterium
GGCTGGGCGAGCGCTGCGGCAACGCCAACCTCGTCTCGCTGATTCCAACGCTGATGCTGAAGATGGGCTACGAGACCGGCATCGGCCGCGACGACCTGCCCCTGCTGACCGAGATCAGCCGGAACCTGGACGAGCGGCTGAACCGTGCCCCCAACCGGCACGCGCCCTATGTCGGCTCCTCCGCCTTCGCGCACAAGGGCGGGCTGCACGTCTCGGCCATTGAGAAGGACCCGGCCTGCTACGAGCACGTGGCGCCGGAGACGGTGGGCAACCGCCGCCAGATCGTCGTGTCGGACCAGGCCGGCCGTTCCAACATCCTGGCGCGCCTGCGCGAGGCGGACATCGACATCGACGCCAAGGACCCGCGGCTGCCCAAGCTGCTCGACCTCGTCAAGCAGCGCGACACCGAGGGCTACGCCTATGACACCGCCGAGGCCAGCTTCGAGCTGCTGGCGCGCGGCGAGCTGAAGCAGCTTCCCAACTACTTCGAACTGCTGCGCTTCCACGTGACGGACGAGCGCCGCTACAACGCGCTCGGCAAGCTGGTGGTGGAGTCGGAGGCCGTGGTGCGCGTGCGCGTCGGCGGCGAGATCCAGCTTCACGTGGCCGAAGGCAACGGTCCGGTGCACGCGCTCGACCAGGCCATGCGCAAGGCGCTGGAGGGGGCCTATCCGGTGCTCAAGGGCGTCAAGCTGGTGGATTACCGCGTGCGCATCCTTGCCGCATCCGCCGCGTCGGCCGCCATGCCGCGCGTGCTGATCCGCTCGCAGAACGGCGACGGCCGCGAATGGTCCACGCTGGGCGTGTCCACCAACATCATCGAGGCGTCGATGGAGGCGCTGGTGGACAGCTACACCTACAAGCTGTTCAAGGACGGGGTGGCGGCACGCGGCTGACCCCGGCCGGGGCCGGCAAGGTGGAAGGGCGTGGTTCCGGCTGGTTTTCCCGTCTATAAAGCGCATCCCCATCGACGCGATCAGACGGGCGCCGGCAGGACGGCGCCCCGGGAAACAGACATGACCTCCGGCAAGGACCCGACCCGACCCTCCATCCTGGGCGGCCCCACCATCATCCTCGTCCAGCCGCAGATGGGCGAGAACATCGGCGCCTGCGCCCGCGCCATGCTGAACTGCGGCCTGACCGAACTGCGCCTCGTCCGCCCGCGCGACGGCTGGCCGAACGAGAAGGCGCAGGCCAACGCCTCGGGCGCCGACCTCGTGCTGGAGAACGCCCGGCTGTACGAGACGACGGCGGAGGCGGTGGCCGACCTGAACGTGGTCTACGCCACCACCGTGCGCACCCGCGACATGATCCAGGAGTTCGTCACCCCGCGCGTCGCCGCCGAGGAGATGCGTGCCCACTACGGCGCCGGCCACAAGGTGGGCGTACTGTTCGGGCCGGAGCGCACCGGGCTGGTCAACGACGACCTGACGCTGGCCGAGAAGCTGATCACCGTGCCGCTCAACCCGTCCTTCAGCTCGCTCAACCTCGGGCAGGCGGTGCTGCTGATCGGCTATGAGTGGTTCCAGACCGGCGAGATTCCGCCCGAGCGCCAGTTGCACACCGGCCAGACCCGCCCGGCCACCAAGGCGGAGCTGCTGAACTTCTTCGAGCACGTCGAGGGCGAACTGGACCGCACCGGCTTCTTCACCACGCCGGAGAAGCGCCCCTCCATGGTCCGCACCATCCGCAACGCCTTCGAGCGCATGCAGATGACCGAGCAGGAGGTTCGCACCTTCCACGGCATCCTCGCCAGCCTGACCGGGCGCCGCAAGGGCGGGAAGTAGCGAGAAACCGCTTGCGCGACGGGTGGGGCTGGCCGACGCTGGCGGACGCCATGCCTCCCGCCCGCGCGCCCGCGCCGTCCCCCTCCGGCAGCTTCGAATACCGGCTGCAACGCACCCCGGTGGGGGTGGTGATGCTCGACCTCGGGCGGCGCATCACGGCGGTGAACGCGGTGGCGGGCCGGCTGTTGCGGCTCAGGGGCGCCGTTCCCCCCGACACCGGCATTCTGGGCGCCGATATCCTCGATTTCCACCCGCCGGCTGCGCGGGCCAGGGTGCGCTGGCTGATCGAGGCCGCGGAGAACGCCACCGACGGTACCGCCGGGATGGTGGTGACCACGCCCATGGGCAGCCTGGTCGCCAAGGTGACAACGCTGGGCGACCAGGGCTTCTGCATGATGTTCCACACCCTGGGCGACCTCGCCATGGGCGACGGCGAGCCGGCGGAGCGGCCGCATCTGCTGAAGCTGCCGGTGCTGCGGGGCGGCGCCACGGCGCTGATGGACATCGCCGACGTGGTGTGCCTGACCGCTCAGGGCCACTACGCCGAGGCTTTGACCCTGACCGGCACGCATTTGTGCCCGCTGTCGCTGGCCGAACTGGAGAAGCGTGCCGATCCCCTGGCGTTCGTGCGCGTCCATCGCCGGCATCTGGTGAACCTGCGCCACGTGCGCGCCGCCGAACGGCTGGATGGCCGCTGGACCCTGGCCTTGGCCGGCGAGCGCGGCCTGCGCATTCCCGTTGGCCGCGACAGGGTGGAACTGGTGCGCCGCCTGCTGGCGGTCTGAATGCCGTTCATGCGCCGATGATGCCGTTCGTGCGGCGCGGAGGCGCTTCGGGTGCGGCCGGTTGAGCACCGGCGGCGCGGATGCGAGGCTGACCGGGTTCCGCGTTCCACAGGTGAGACGATGTCCCAGCTTGCCCGCTACACCAGCTTCGCCACCATCGACTTCGAAGCCAACATGGCCGTGGTGCTGGGCCACCTGCGCCGCTACATCGACGACCCGGCAAGGAGCAACGCCTTCTGGGAGCGCTTCAAGCAGCGCTTGGCGAAGGCCGAGGGCGACCGGGTGCCGGTGGCCGACAAGCTGCTGCTGATGCACGCCCACGTCTATTACATGGTCGAGCTGTTCGAGGAGCATGAGGACGAGGAGGCCCTGGCGGCGCTGAAGAAGCTGGAGGAGGAGTGCTTCTGACGGCCTGCCCGAACCGGCCGGTTTTGCGGGTTTGACATTCGGCGCGCGATCCGTATAGTGCGCGCCTTCACTTCCCGGGAAGGCGGGCGTGCCTGCTTGTCTGCGCCCCGTCCACAGTGGAAACGCTGCTGGAACTACCGGGACAAAACCAACTCGCGAAAACCGAGGACGAGTATGAGCAAGCGTCAAGAGTCCAAGTACAAGATCGACCGCCGCCTCGGCGTCAACCTCTGGGGCCGTTCCAAGAGCCCGATCAACCGCCGTGAGTATGGCCCCGGCCAGCACGGCCAGCGCCGGAAGCAGAAGCCGACCGACTTCGGCGTGCAGCTGATGGCCAAGCAGAAGCTCAAGGGCTACTACGGCAACATCGGCGAGAAGCAGTTCCGCAAGTACTACGACGAGGCCGTGCGTCGGAAGGGCGACACCTCGGAGAACCTGATCGAGCTGCTCGAGCGCCGGCTGGACTGCGTGATCTACCGAATGAAGCTCGCGCTGACGCCCTTCGCCGCGCGCCAGTTCGTCAACCACGGCCACATCATGGTCAACGGCAAGCGCGTCAACATCCCGTCCTACCTCGTCAAGGACAACGACCTGGTCGAGGTGAAGGAGAAGTCGAAGCAACTCGCCATGGTGCTCGACGCCGCCCAGAACGGCGAGCGCGACGTGCCGGAGTACATCGAGGTGGACCACCGCGCGATGCGCGGCCGCTTCCTCCGCGCGCCGAAGCTCTCCGACGTGCCGTACCC
>JAEYOB010000497.1 GCA_023412175.1 Pseudomonadota bacterium
GGGGGTTGGGGGCGGGGCGGCAAGCCCTTGCCGCGCGGCCGCCCGGGGGGCGCCACGCCGGTCACCGGGCCGGTCGGCGTGTCGGTGCTGATGCGCCGCAGCTGGCTGTGCGCGGTCAGGTCGGCGACGCTGTTCAGGACGCCGTAGGCGATGCCGGCCTTGCGCAGCCGCGCGTGTGCCTCCGCGCGGCCGAGCGTGGCGAACACCGCGGCGACGGCGGCGTCCAGCGACGGCCGGTTCTGCACCCGCAGCGGCCCGGCGGCATAGCGCGGGTCGGTGGCGAGGTCCGGCTGCCCCAGCACATCGGCGCAGAGCCGCACCCACTCCCGCTCGTTCTGGATGGAGATCACCACCTGATGCCCGTCGGCCAGCGCGAAGGCGCCGTACGGGGCGATGGACGGGTGGTTCAGCCCGACCCGCTGCGGCGCCTTGCCGCCGTAGTCCTGGTGCAGCAGCGGCACGGTCATCCAGTCGGCGATGGCGTCGAACAGCGACACCGCGATCCCCTGGCCCTCCCCGGTCCGCTCGCGCTCGTAGAGCGCCTGGAGGATGCCGGCGTGGGCGTACATGCCGCAGGCGATGTCGGCCACCGACACGCCGACCCGGCCCGGCCGCTCCGGCGCGCCGGTGATCGAGGCCAGGCCCGTCTCGCACTGGATCAGCAGGTCGTAGGCCTTCATGTCGCGGTACGGGCCGTCCTCGCCGTAGCCGCTGATGTCGCAGGTGATCAGGCGCGGGTGCTTCCGGCGCAGCTCCTCCGACCCGAAGCCGGCGCGCTCGGCGGCGCCGGGGGCGAGGTTCTGCACCAACACGTCGGCCTTTGCGACCATGCGGTGCATCAGCGCCGCGTCCTCGGGGTTCTTGATGTCGAGGACGACCGATTCCTTGCCGCGGTTGAGCCAGACGAAATAGGCGCTCTCGCCGTGCGCGACGTGGTCGTAGTTGCGGGCGAAGTCGCCCTCCGGCCGCTCGATCTTGATGACCCGCGCGCCCGCGTCGGCCAGCCGCGACGTGCAATAGGGAGCGGCCACGGCCTGCTCCAGGGCGATCACCAGGATTCCGTCGAGTGGGTTTGTCATGGCTCAGAACGATTCCGGGCTCAGAACGATTTGGGCATCTTCAGCGCGTGGGTCGCCACGTGCGAGAGGATGAGATTGGTGGAAATCGGCGCCACTTGGTAGAGCCGCGTCTCGCGGAACTTGCGCTCGATGTCGTACTCCTCGGCAAAGCCGAAGCCGCCGTGCGTCTGCAGGCAGGTGTCGGCGGCGTGCCAGGACGCCTCGGAGGCCAGCAGCTTCGCCATGTTCGCCTCGGTGCCGCAGGGCTGGCCCGCGTCGAACAGCTCGATGGCCTTGCGCACCATCAGCGCCGCCGCCTCGGTCTCGACGTAGTTGCGCGCGATGGGGAACTGGATGCCCTGGTTCGAGCCGATCGGGCGGCCGAACACCTCGCGCTGGGTGGCGTAGGCGGAGGCGCGGTCGATGAAGAAGCGGGCGTCGCCGATGCACTCGCTGGCGATCAGGATGCGCTCGGCGTTCATGCCGTCGATGATGTAGTGGAAGCCCTTGCCCTCCTCGCCGATCAGGTTCGCCGCTGGCACGCGCAGGTCGTCGAAGAACAGCTCGGTGGTGGCGTGGTTGATCATGGCGCGGATCGGCCGGATCGTCAGGCCCTTGCCCAGCGACTCGCGGATGTCCACCAGCAGCACGCTCATGCCGTCGGTGGGCTTCTTCACCTGGTCGCGCGGCGTGGTGCGCACCAGCAGCACCATCAGGTCGGAGTGCTCGGCCCGCGAAATCCAGACCTTCTGGCCGGTCACCACGTACTCGTCGCCCTCGCGCCGGGCGAAGGTGCGGATGCGGGTGGTGTCGGTGCCGCTGGTCGGCTCGGTGACGCCGAACGCCTGGAGCCGCAGCTCGCCGGAGGCGATCCCCGGCAGGTAGGCCCGCTTCTGCGCCTCGCTGCCGTGCCGCAGCACGGTGCCCATCGTGTACATCTGCGCGTGGCAGGCGCCGCCATTGCAGCCCGAGCGGTGGATCTCCTCCAGGATCGCGCTGGCCGCGTCCAGCCCCAGGCCGGAGCCGCCGTACTCCTCGGGGATCAGCACCGACAGGAAGCCGGCCTCGGTCAGCGCCTGCACGAACTCGGTCGGGTAGGCGCGCTCGGCGTCGAGCTTGCGCCAGTACTCTCCGGGGAAGCCGGCGCACAGCCGGCGGACGGATTCGCGGATCTCGGGGTGGGATTCGGTTTTCATCGCCACGGGTGCCTCCCAAACTCTTTGCAAAGATTACTGGATCGACTACGATATTCGTCAACGCTATAGTTTTTATAACTGTTATAGCAAAACGGCATGGGCGGGGACGCGTGGATTTCCGGCAGCTGAGATACTTCCTGCACGTCGCGGAGATGCAGAGCCTGTCGCGGGCCGCGTCCGTGCTGCGGGTGGCGCAGCCGGCGCTGTCCAGACAGATCAAGTCCCTGGAGGACGAGCTGGGCGTGCCGCTGCTGCGCCGGCACGGCTGGGGCGTCACCCCGACCCCCGCCGGGCAGGTGCTGATGGACCACGCCCGAATCGTTCTGAAGGAGGTCGGCGCCGCCCGCGACGCGGTGCTCGCCTATCAGTCGGAGCCGTCCGGCACGCTGAGCTTCGGCGTCCCGTCGTCGCTCGGCAAGGTGCTGCTGCCGGGTCTGGCGGTGCGCTTCCGCCAGCGCGCGCCGAAGGTGCGCCTGCACCTCGTGGACGGCTTCAGCGCCACCATCCACGAATGGCTGGTGCAGGGGCGGCTCGACCTTGCGGTGCTCTACGACAGCAAGACCACCGACGGCCTCGTCTCGGAGCCGCTGCTCGACGAGGGGATGGTGCTGATCGGCGCCGCCGGGCGGCTGAGCGCCTCGGGCGGGGTGGGCCTTGCCGAAGTGGCCGGGCACGACCTGATCCTGCCGGGCCGCCCGCACCGGCTGCGGCTGCTGGTCGAGCAGGCCTTCGCCGAGCATGGGCTGACCTGCGATCCGGTGATCGAGGTGGACGCCCTGTCCGCCCTCATCGAGCTGGTGCGGGTCGGCGAGGCCTTCACCCTGCTGCCGCTGTCCGCCGTGCATGGGCTGCTGGAATCCGGGGACCTGAGCGCCGCGCCGGTAACGCCGCCGATCCGCCGCTCGCTGGTGCTCGCCCGCCCGCAGGCCCGCGTTCCCACCCCGGCCAGCGAGGCGCTGGAGCGCGTGGTGGTGGACTTCATCCACACATTGGCGGCCCCGCTGGGTTGGGACGTCCGCCACCGGAATATCGACGTCGAGGAGACCGTATGACCCCGCTTCTGTCCGACCTTCGTGTGGTCGAGGTGTCGGCCTTCATCGCCGCGCCGCTCGGCGGCATGACGCTGGCCCAGCTCGGCGCCGAGGTGATCCGCATCGATCCCATCGGCGGCAACATCGACTACCGCCGCTGGCCCCTGGCGCCCGGCGGCGACAGCCTGTACTGGGCCGGGCTGAACAAGGGCAAGAAGTCGATCACGCTGGCGCTCAACAAGCCCGAGGGGCGGGAGATCGCCAGCGCGCTGATCACCGCGCCGGGCGAGGGCAACGGCATCCTGCTGACCAACCTGCCGGCCAGCGGCTGGATGAGCCATGCGGCGCTGTCGGCCCGGCGGGCGGACCTGATCATGCTGCGCCTCACCGGCAGCTCCGACGGCACCGGCGCGGTGGACTACACGGTGAACTGCGCCAGCGGCTTCCCGATGGCGACGGGGGAGGGCGGCAAGCCGGTCAACCACGTGCTGCCGGCCTGGGACATCGCCGCCGGCCTGTACCTCAGCACCGGCCTGCTCGCCGCCGAGCGCCACCGCCGGCGCACCGGCGCGGGGCAGGAGGTGACGCTGGCGCTCTCCGACGTCATGCTCGCCTCGGTCGGCAACCTGGGCTACGTCGCCGACGTGCAGGTCAACGGCACGGTCCGCCAGCCGCTCGGCAACGACCTGTACGGCGCCTACGGGCGCGACTTCGCCACCGCCGACGGCCGGCGGGTGATGGTCGTCGCCATCTCCGACCGGCAGTGGAAGGCCATCGGCCCCGCCACCGGCCTTGGCGAGCGGCTGGCCATGGTCGGCCCGCTGATGGGCGTGGACCTCGGCACCGAGGGCGGCCGCTTCGAGGCGCGCGAGGCCATCGGCGCGGTGCTCTCCCCGTGGTTCGCGGCGCGGACGCTGGACGAGGTGCGCCGCGCCTTCGAGGGCAGCGGCGTGTTGTGGGGACCCTACCAGGACTTCGGCCAGCTCGTGGCGGAAGACCCGCGCTGCTCGCCCGCCAACCCGATGTTCCAGGAGGTCGAGCAGCCCGGAATCGGCCGCTGGCGCATGCCCGGCACGCCGCTGGCCTTCGGCGGGGTGCCGCGCGGGGACGTGCGCCCGGCGCCGAAGCTCGGCCAGCACACCGACGAGATCCTCGCCGAGCGTCTCGGCCTTTCGGGCGCCGAGATCGGCCGCCTGCATGATTCCGGCATCGTCGCCGGCCCGGAGGAGTCCCGATGATTCTCGCTGATT
>JAEYOB010000576.1 GCA_023412175.1 Pseudomonadota bacterium
CAGCAGTCCGACCTGCTGCTCGCCGCCTACGCCTCGCACGGCGCCACCAAGCACGTGCTGCTGTTCCCCGAGGACCCGCGGGAATGCTTCGAGTTCGCGGCGACCGCGCTTGACCTCGCCGACCGCCTGCAGACGCCGGTCTTCGTCATGACCGACCTGGATATCGGCATGAACGACTGGCTGTGCGAGCCGCTGGCCTGGGACGACGCCCGCCGCATGGACCGCGGCAAGGTGGTGACCGCCGACGAGCTGGAAGCCGGGAAGGATTTCGGCCGCTACAAGGACGTGGACGGCGACGGCATCCCCTGCCGCACCTACCCCGGCACCCACGCGGCGCGCGGCGCCTACTTCACCCGCGGCACCAGCAAGGACCCCTACGCCCGCTACACCGAGGAGGGCGTGGTCTACGTCGACAACATGCAGCGCCTGCTGCGCAAGTTCGCCACGGCGGCCAGGCTGGTGCCCGCCGCGGTGCCGCGCCCGGCGAAGCACGCGACGCGCTTCGGCCTGATCCATTACGGCTCCACGGCGCCGGCCATGCAGGAGGCGCTGGATACGCTGGAGGCGCAGGGGTTGCACGTGGACGCGCTGCGGGTGCGCGGCTTCCCCTTCGGCGACGAGGTGATCGAGTTCGTCGAGCGGCACGACACCGTCTTCGTCGTCGAACAGAACCGCGACGCGCAGTTGCGCACCCTGCTGGTCAACGAGGGCGCCATCGACCCGGCCAAGCTGGTGCCGGTGCTGCACTACGACGGCACGCCGATCACCGCGCGCTTCATTGCCGGGACCATTGCCGAGAAGCTCTCGGCGTTCAACGCCGTGCCGCTGCGGAAGGCGATGTCATGACCTACCTGAGGCCGAAGCTCCACCATCCCGCCTTGCCCGCCAACGCGCTGGGCTTCACCCGGCGCGATTACGAGGGCGCGGTGTCCACGCTGTGCGCCGGCTGTGGGCACGATTCCATCAGCGCCGCCATCGTCCAGGCCTGCTTCGAGCTGGACCTGCCGCCGCACCGCCTCGCCAAGCTGTCGGGCATCGGCTGCTCGTCGAAGACGCCGACCTACTTCCTCGGCGCCTCGCACGGCTTCAACAGCGTGCACGGCCGCATGCCCTCGGTGCTGACCGGCGCCAACCTCGCCAACCGCGATCTGGTCTACCTCGGCGTGTCGGGCGACGGCGACAGCGCCTCCATCGGCCTGGGGCAGTTCGTCCACGCCATGCGGCGCGGCGTCGACATGCTGTACATCGTCGAGAACAACGGCGTGTACGGCCTGACCAAGGGCCAGTTCTCGGCCACCGCCGACCGCGGCTCCAAAAGCAAGAAGGGCGCGGTCAACCCCGACGACCCCATCGATCTCGTGGCGCTGGCCTTGCAGATGGGCGCCACCTTCGTCGGGCGCGGCTTCTCGGGCGACAAGGCGCAGCTCGTGCCGCTGATCAAGGCGGCGCTGCGGCACCGCGGGGCGGCGTTCCTCGACGTGCTGAGCCCGTGCGTGACCTTCAACAACCACGCCGGCTCGACCAAGAGCTACGACTATGTCCGCGAGCACAACGAATCGGTCAACCGGCCCGACTTCGTGCCGCACCGCGCGGAGATCACCGCCGCGGTGGCGCCGGGGGCGCTGGAGGAGGTGACGCTGCACGACGGCTCGGTGGTGCGGCTGCGCGCCGTTGCCGGGGACTACGACGTGCACGACCGCATCGCGGCGATGAACCACCTTGCCGAACGGCAGGCGGAGGGCGAGATCGTTACCGGCCTGCTCTATGTCGAGCCGGAGGCCGGCGACCTGCACGACCGCCTCAACACGGTGGACATGCCGCTCAACCGGCTGAATGATGCGGAACTGTGTCCGGGTGCCGCGGCCCTCGCCAGGGTGAACGCGGCGCTGCGGTGAGGAACGAAGATAAGGAAGGGGAAGGGATGGTTTTGAAGCATCTGCTCGTGCACGTGGACGCCAGCGAACGCTCGGTGGCCCGGCTCGATTTCGCGGTGGCGTTGGCGAACCGTTTCCAGGCCAAGCTGACCGGGCTGTTTGCTCAGAAGGAGAGTTTCGGGCCGAGCATCATCGCCCGCCGCGCCAGCGAGGGTCTTGTGAAGGCGATGGCCGACACCCAGGCGCGGTTCGAGGAGGCGACCAAGGCCGCCGGCGTGCAGGGCGAATGGTGGCAGGTCGAGCACGGCGAGCACACCAACGTCGTGACGCAGACGGTGATCTGCGCGCGCTACGCCGACCTCGTGATCGTCGGCCAGCACGATCCCGGCGCCTCGGTGGTGCCGGAGGATCTGGTGGAGCAGGTGCTGCTGAACTCTGGCCGTCCGGTGCTGGTGTTCCCGCACATCGGCCGCTATGGCGCGCCGGGCAGCAAGACGCTGATCGCCTGGAACGGCAGCCGCGAGGCGGCGCGCGCCGTGAACGACGCGATCCCGTTCATGCAGGGCGCGGAGGAGGTGACGGTGCTGGCGGTGCACGCCGGCGACCTGCCGCCCAACGCCGGCAAGGTGCCGCAGGTGGACATCGTGGCGCATCTGGCCGTGCACGGCATCGAGGCCAAGCTGGAGCGCCTGCCGCTCAGCGAGATCGCCTTCGCCGACGCGGTTCTGAACCGCGCCTACGAGACGGACTCCAACCTGCTGGTGATGGGCGGCTACGGCCAGTACGGTTTCCCGCACCTGCTTCGCGGCTCCAACACCCGGCACGTCCTGCGGACGCTCACCCTGCCGGCGCTGCTGTCGCACTAGGGCCTGTTGACATTCAGGCGCCGGAGGGGATTCCCGCCGCCGCTGGAATCTGATTCAAGGCTACCGACAAAAAGGTGGCCTTGGATCGGATGATATTGCGTGACGAGCAGTGGGAGCGGATTGAGCCACTTCTCCCTGGAAAGGCTGAGGACCCCGGCCGCTCGGCGGTGGACAATTGCCGGTTTGTCGAAGCGGTGCTGTGGATCGTGCGGGCCGGGGCGCCGTGGCGCGATCTGCCCGCCTTGTTCGGCCCCTGGAACTCGGTGTTCCAACGCTTTCGCCGGTGGGCCAGAGGCGGGGTCTTCGAACGGCTGTTCACCGCTTTGGCGAGCGACGCGGATTTCGAGTACGCGATCATCGATGGAACCATTGTCCGGGTGCATCAGCACGGCACCGGCGCAAGGGGGGACTCAGGCTCAGGCCATCGGCCGCTCCCGGGGTGGGTTGACCACCAAGATCGTTGCCGTGGTCGATGCGCTGGGCAACCTCGGGCGCTTCGTCCTGCTGTCGTGGCGGT
>JAEYOB010000610.1 GCA_023412175.1 Pseudomonadota bacterium
GGCCAGCGCCTTGAAGTCGGCGAGCGTGCCGAGCCCCTGCCCCGCCGCCCGCTCGCGGACGGCGTGCGCCAGCGGATGCTCGCTGCCCTGCTGGAGGGTGGCGGCCAGCCGCAGCAGTTCGGCCTCGTCCACGCCGGAACCGGCGACGAGGTCGGTGACCCGCGGCTTTCCCTCGGTCAGCGTGCCGGTCTTGTCGAAGGCGACGGCGGTCACCGCGTGCGCGCGCTCCAGCGCCTCGGCGTCCTTGATCAGGATACCGTGCCGGGCGGCGGCGCCGGTGCCGACCATGATGCTGGTCGGCGTGGCGAGGCCAAGCGCGCACGGGCAGGCGATGACCAGCACCGAGACGGCGGTGATGATCGCCGCCTCCAGGTCGCCGCCGACCGCCCACCACACCGCGAAGGTAATCAGCGCGATGACCAGCACCACCGGCACGAAAACGGCGCTGACCCTGTCCACCGCGCGCTGGATCGGCGCCTTGGATGCCTGGGCACCCTCCACCAGGCGGACGATCTTCGCCAGCATGGTTTCGGCGCCGACCGCGGTGGTCTCGACGGCCAGCAGGCCGTCCACATTGATGGAGCCTCCGGTCACCGCGGATCCGACACCCTTCTCCACCGGCAGCGGCTCGCCGGTCAGCATGGATTCATCGACGCTGCCGGCGCCCTCGACGACACGGCCATCCACCGGCACGCGCTCGCCCGGACGGACCACCACCACATCGCCGACACGCACCCGATCCGCGGGAATCTCGGTCTCGGCCCCGTCGCGGCGGACGCGGGCGGTGTCCGGGCGCAGGTTCATCAAGGCGCGGATGGCGGCGGCGGTCTGCCCCTTGGCGCGCGCCTCCAGCCATTTGCCGAGCAGCACGAAGGTGATCAGCACCGCCGACGCCTCGAAATACAGGTGCGGCATGTGGCCGGGGTGCGCCGTCAGCAGCGTGTAGACGCTGAGCCCCCACGCCGCCGAGGTGCCGAGCGCCACCAGCAGGTCCATGTTGCCGGCCCCGGCACGCACCGCCTTGTAGGCAGCCTTGTAGAAGCGCCAGCCCAGCCAGAACTGCACCGGCGTCGCCAGCGCGAACTGCACCCAGCCCGGCAGCATGGCGTCGAAGCCGAGCAGGTCGCCGACCATGCCGGCCACCAGCGGCGCCGACAACACGGCGCCGATGAGGACGTGGCGCAGTTCGCGGCCGCTGCGGGCCTCGTCGGGAGCCGTCGCCGCCGGCGCGTCGGACACCGGAGCCGCCTCGTAGCCGGCACGCTCCACCGCGGCGACCAGGGCGTCGAGGGTGAGGCCATGACCGGCAACATGGGCGCGCTCGGTGGCGAGGTTGACCGATGCCTCGGCGACGCCGGGAACCTTCTTCAGCGCCTTCTCGACACGGGCGACGCAGGACGCGCAGGTCATGCCGCCGACCTGCAGATCGAATTCGACCGGTGCCGGCTGGTAGCCGGCGGCCTCGATGGCCTCGACGACGCCCTGCGGGTTCGGCTGGCCGTCGAGGAAGGTCACGCGGGCCTTCTCGGTCGCCAGGTTCACCGACACGTCGGCGACGCCCGGCACCTTGCGGATCGCCTTTTCGACACGCCCGACGCAGGACGCGCAGGTCATCCCTTCGATGCCGATGTCCAGTTCGGGGGCGGTACGGTTTTTCGCGGCGATATCGGCCATGACGGCTCTCCCAATTCTCGTGCCGTCCTATCACATGGGGCTTCCAACCATGGGAAGGTCAAGGGCGAAAAACCAAGAAGGGCGGGAGAACACGTCACCCCGCCCTCCCCGCCGGATCCGTAAGCGGTATCAGGCCGCCAAGCCCTGCACCTCATAGCCGGCATCCTCGATGGCCTGCCGCACCGCCTTCTCGTCGGCCGCGCCCTCCACCGAGACCTCACCGGCCGTCAGGTCCACCAGGGCGCGCTGCACCGCGGGCAGCGCCTCCACCGCCTTGGTCACCGTCTGGGCGCAATGGCCGCAGGTCATTCCCTTCACCTTGAACTTCAGCATATCGTCCTCCTGTGTCCGGATGCCCCCAGCATCAGGCTTCCAGCGATGGGAAGGTCAAGCGGGTTCGCCGCTTCGCAGATCCGGCCGGAGTTGCACGGGCACCGCGCTTTGCCGCAAGGTGCGCCCGCAACCCGCCAGGACAGGACGCCTCATGGACGACGCCGTCGAGACCCGCCTCATCGATCTGGAAAGCCGCCTCGCCCACCACGAGCGCATGGGCGAGGAGCTTTCGACCGTGGTGTTCGAGCAGAGCCGGGCCATCGACCTGCTGACCGCGCAGGTCCGCCGGCTGAAGGAGCGCATCGCGATGCTGGAGGCCGGGGTCGAGCGTTCGCCGCAGGACGACCGGCCGCCGCCGCACTATTAGGTGGCGGGCCCCATCAGCGTGTCGGGCAGCCACGTGGCGATGCCGGGGAAGAAACACAGGATGAGGATCGCCAGCAGCATGCACACGACATACGGCAGCGAGCCCCAGAGGATCTTGGCGAGTGGCACGTCCGGTGCGATGCCGTTGATGACGTAGAGGTTGAGGCCGACCGGCGGGGTGATCAGCCCGACCTCCATGTTGATGGTGAGGATGACGCCGAACCAGATGATGTCGAACCCCGCCGCGGTGATGATCGGCAGCAGGATCGGCGTGGTCATCAGGATGATGGCGGCCGGCGGCAGGAAGCAGCCGGCGACCAGCAGCATGACGTTGATCGCCCCCATCAGCACCCAGCGGTTGACGTCCAGCGCGGCGATCCATTCCGCCAGCGACTGCGTCAGGTACAGGTTGGTCAGCATGTAGGCGAACAGGATCGAGGTGCCGATGATCATCAGGATCATCACCGACTCCTTGGTCGTGTCGCGGAAGATCGCGACCAGATCCCGGACCCGCCACATGCGGTACAGCACGACGGCGAGCAGCAGGCAGAACAGGGCTCCCACCCCCGCCGCCTCGGACGGCGTCGCCACGCCGCCGTACAGCGCCCACATCACCGCCACGATGATGGCGAGGAAGGGCAGCACCTTGGGCAGAGCGGCGAACTTCTCCCGCCACGACCAGCGGAAGTCGGCGGCGTAGAGGCGGTGGCCGCTGCGCCGCACCGCGAACCACGTCCATGCCATGAACATGGCGGTCAGCATGATGCCCGGCACCACGCCGGCCAGGAACAGCCGGCCGATGGAGGTCTCGGTGGCGATGCCGTAGAGGATGAAGGTCAGGCTGGGCGGAATCAGGATGCCCAGCGTGCCGCCCGCGGCGATCGACCCGGTGGCGATCTCGTCCGGGTAGCCGCGCTTGCGCATCTCCGGGATGCCCATTTTGCCGATGGCCGCACAGGTCGCCGGCGAGGAGCCGGTGAGCGCCGCGAACAGCGCGCAGGCGCCGAGGTTGGAGATCACCAGCCCGCCCGGCACCCGGTAGAGCCAGCGGTCCAGCGCCTCGTACAGGTCGCGCCCGGCGCGCGAGGAGGCGACCGCCGCCCCCATCAGGACAAACATCGGGATCGACACCAGCGTGAAGTCGTCGAGCCCGGCCAGGAAGGTCTCGGCCAGGAAGTCCAGGCTGTCCATCCCCTCGAAGGCGACGAGCGCCGCCACCGAGACGACCCCCAGCGAGAACGCGATGGGCATCCCGGTCAGCATGACCAGGATCGTCCCGAAGAGCACGAACGTGCCCATGAAGACCGGGCTCATTGTGGGAGGCTCATGTCAGGTGGTCCGCGTGGGCCGGGAAGGATTCGACCAGCGCCTCGGTGCCGGTCTTGGGCGGCAGCCCGAAGGGCAGCACGCGGCCGGTAACGAGGCTGAGGATGTCGGCGACGTATTGCAGGCACAGGATGCCCATGCCGACGGGCAGCGACAGGTGCGGGATCCACAGCGGCACCCGCCACAGCGTGTCGGAATGCCAGTTCTTGGACCACGCCTCGTGCCAGTAATGGGCGCCATGCCAGAACAGCAGCAGGCAGAAGCCCAGGGCCCCCAGCGACGCCACCAGCGCCAGCCAGAAGCGCAGCCGCGGACCGGCGTAGATCGGCAGGATGTCCATGTTGACGTGCCCGCGGTGCAGCAGCACGTAGGGCGCGCCGAGCAGGGTGGAGGCGATCAGCGCATAGATCACGAACTCCGTCTGCCAGATGGTCGGCTGGCCGAAGAAGTAGCGCAGCACCACCATGTGCGTGACGACCAGGATGGAGACGAGGATCAGCATGGCCGCGACAAAGCCGCAGGCCCGTGACAGCGCCGCCACGCCCCGGATGAAACCGTCCATGAGGGCTCCCTACTTGACGGCCAGCGCCTTGTCGATCAGCTCCTTCCCGCCGGGAACCTCGGCGGCGAAGGTCTTGTAGGACGTCTCCTGCGCCAGCTTGCGCCACGCGTCGGCCTGGTCGGCGGTCATGTAGACGATCTCGACGCCGGCCTTCTTGAACTGCTCGACCATCTGCGCGTCGGCATCCTTGGCCTTCTCGAAGCCGTAGTCCTCGGCCTTCTTGGCGGCGGCCAGCAGGGCCTGCTTCTGCTTCTCGCTCAGCTTGTCGAAGCTGCGCTTCGACATCAGCAGCGGCTCGTACATGAACCACAGGGCCTGCTCGCCCGGCGGGGTCATGCACTTGACCTGCTCCTGCAGGCGGTAGGAGTTGAAGCTTTCCGACGAGGTGTTGGCGCCGTCGAGCACGCCGGTCTGCATCGCCGTGTAGATCTCCGACGAGGGCATGGAGG
>JAEYOB010000652.1 GCA_023412175.1 Pseudomonadota bacterium
GCGCCGGGGCGGGTCCCAGCACCGCCACCGTGTCCGAGCGCGGGGCGGCGCGGCCGAGCGCCATGGCGACGCGCTCCACCAGCGCTACGTCCTCGCCCGACACGATCAGCGCCGCCAGCCGGCCGAACGGCGGCATCGCCGCCTCCAGCCGCATCTCCGCCTCCAACTGGTAGAATCCGTCGCGGTCGCCCGCGGCCAGCGCCTGCATCACCGGGTGCTCGGGCATGTAGGTCTGGAGATAGACGGTGCCCGGCCGCTGACCGCGCCCGGCGCGCCCGGCGACCTGGTGCAGAAGCTGGTAGGTGCGCTCGCCGGCCCGCAGATCGCCGCCGGCCAGGCCAAGATCGGCGTCCACCACGCCGACCAGCGTCAGCATGGGGAAATGGTGACCCTTCGCCATCACCTGGGTACCGATGACGATGTCCAGCTCGTGGTCGGCGATCTTGCGGATCATCTCCTGGATGGCGCGCGGACCGAACAGCGTGTCCGACGCCATGATCGCGGCGCGGGCGTCGGGGAACAGCTCCGCCACCTCCTCGGCGATGCGCTCGACGCCGGGACCGCAGGCGGCCAGCGTGCCGGCCTCGCCGCACTCCGGGCAGGCCTCGGGCAGCGGCTGCGCCAGCCCGCAATGGTGGCATTGCAGCTTGCGGGCGAGCCGGTGCTCGACCAGCCACGCCGTGCAGTTCGGGCATTGCAGCCGGTGGCCGCAGGCCCGGCACAGCGTCAGCGGCGCATAGCCCCGCCGGTTGAGGAACAGCATGGCCTGCTCCCCCTCCGCCAGCGTCTCGGCCAGCGCCTTCTTCAGGGACGGCGTCAGCCAGTGGCGCGGCGGCGGCCGGTCGGCGCGCAGGTCGATCAGCTTGACGTCCGGCAGCATGGCGCCGCCGTGCCGGCCCGGCAGGTGGATGCGGGTGTAGCGGTTGCTGTCGGCGTTGACCTGCGTCTCCAGCGCCGGCGTGGCGGAGACCAGCGCGATGGGGATCTGTCCCAGATGCGCCCGCATCACCGCCATGTCGCGGGCGTGGTAGATGGCGCCCTCCTCCTGCTTGTAGGCGAAGTCGTGCTCCTCGTCGACGACGATCAGGCCGAGATCCCGGTAGGGCAGGAACAGCGCCGAGCGGGCGCCGACCACCACCGGGATCTCGCCGTGCGCCACCGCCCGCCACGTGTCGCGCCGGGTCGCGCCGGTGAGGTCGGAGTGCCACTCCGCCGGCGGCGCGCCGAAACGCCGGGCGAAACGGTCGAGCCACTGCGCCGACAGCGCGATCTCCGGCAGCAGCACCAGCACCTGCCGGCCCCGCTCCAGGCACGCCGCGATGGCCTCGTAATAGACCTCGGTCTTGCCGGAGCCGGTGACGCCGTCCAGCAGAATGGTGGCATAGGCGCGCGCCTCCACCTTCTGCCGGAGGAAATCCGCCGCCGCCTGCTGGTCGCGTGACAGCGTCGGTCCAGGGCGGTCCCACTCCGGGTGCGACAGCTTCGACGGCTGGAGCATCACCGGCTCCAGCATCCCGGCCTCGGCCAGCCCGCGCACCACGGTGACGCCGCAGCCCGCCTCACCGGCCAGTTCGGCTGCAGTGCGCGGCGGGCCGCCGTCGAGCAGCGCCAGCACGCGCTTGCGCGCCTCGGTCATCTTGAAGCCGGGCGGCGGCTCGCCGCCGCTGCGATGGTAGGCGATGGTCGGCTTGGGCGGTTCCAGCGCGGCGGGTACGCTGACCGCCATCTTCAGCACCATGCCCGGCATGGTCATGGTGTAGCTGGCGACCCAGTCGATGAAGCGGCGCTCCACCTCCGGCATCGGCGGCACGTCGAAGCGGCGCACCACCGCCTTGAGGCGGCCGGCCGCCACCGCTCCCGCCCCCTCCCCCCAGACGACGCCGATCACCCGGCGCGGCCCCAGCGGCACCTCGACGTAATCGCCAGGCCGGAGGTCCAGGCCGGGCGGCACGCGGTAGTCGTAGGGCTCGCGCAGCGGCAGGGGCAGCAGCACGCTCACCCTCACGTCCCCGGTCGCCGGGGCGGGCGGAACATGGCCGAGCAGGTCGGCGGGGGCGGAACTGGCGTGCGAAGCGCGCATACGTTAAACTGCCTTTCGGACGATGCGCCCGGTGCCGCTGTTGTGGTAGGGCGTGCGCACGCGGGCGACCCCGCCCAACCGCATCAAGCCCAACCGCTTCAAGCATGGACCCGTCATCATGAAGTTCTTCGTCGACACCGCCGACATCGCCGAGATCCGCGATCTGGCCGACACCGGCCTGTTGGACGGTGTTACCACCAATCCCTCCCTGGTCGCCAAGTCCGGCCGCAAGTTCCTCGATCTCGTGGCCGAGATCTGCGAGGTGGTCAACGGTCCGGTGAGCGCCGAGGTGGCCTCCACCGATTTCGAGACCATGCTGGCCGAAGCGCACAAGATCGCCAAGATCTCGCACCGCGTCGCCGTGAAGGTGCCGCTGACCCCGGCCGGCCTCAAGGTCTGCAAGATCATCTCGTCCGAAGGGACGATGGTCAACGTCACGCTGTGCTTCTCGTCGGCGCAGGCGATCCTCGCCGCCAAGGCGGGCGCCAGCTTCGTGTCGCCGTTCGTCGGCCGCCTGGACGACATCGGCCAGGACGGCATGGGCATCATCCAGGACATCTGCGAGATCTACCGCAACTACGACAATTTCAAGACCGAGGTGCTGGTCGCCTCGATCCGCAACCCCATGCACATCGTCAAGGCCGCGCGCCTGGGTGCCCATGTGGTGACCGCGCCGCCGGCGGTGCTGAAGCAGCTCTTCGCCCATCCGCTGACCGACAAGGGCCTCGCCCAGTTCGTCGACGACTGGAAGAAGACCGGCCAGTCGATCCTGTAAGGTTCGGAGGACCCGCATGGCCCGCGAGCCGGGACCCACGCACCGGATGCCGGACGCCCTCACCGCCGAGGACGTCTGCACCTACCTGCGTGCGCATCCCGACTTTCTGGCCCAGCACGCCGAACTCGTCGGCCACCTCACCCCGCCGTCGCACGACCGCGGGCGCGGGGTGGTCGACTTCCAGGCCTTCATGGTGGAACGGCTGCGCGGCGACGTCCGCACGCTCAAGGAGCAGCAGCGCGAGCTGATCGCCACCACCCGCGCCAACATGAACAGCCAGAACCGCATCCACGCGGCGGTGCTGTTCCTGCTGGACGCCCGGAACTTCGAACAGCTCATCCAGACCATCGCCACCGATCTGGCGGTGCTGCTGGACCTGGACGTCGCCTGCCTCGTCATCGAATCCAACGGGCACGACATCCCGCACGTGCACCGCTCCGGCGTCCGGGTGGTCGAGCCGGGAATGATCGACCACTGGCTGGGCACCCGCGACGTGGTGCTGAGGTCCGACGTGGAGGGCGACCCGGAGATCTACGGCCCCGGTGCCGGGCTGGTGCATTCCGAGGCGCTGATCCGCCTGCAGATCTCCAGCGAGACGCCGCAGGGGATGCTGGCCTTCGGATCGCGCGAGCCGGACATGTTCCACCAGGGCCAGGGCACCGAACTGGTGTGCTTCCTCGCCCGCGTGGTCGAGCGCTGCATCCGCTCCTGGCTCGAACTGCCGGGATGAGCCAACCCGATCCCGTCCTCGGCTTCTCCGCCCAGGCGGACGTGCAGGACGCGCTGGCCCACTGGCACCGCTGGCTGACTTCCGAGAGGAACGTCTCTCCCCACACGCTCTCCGCCTATGTCGGCGACGTATCCGAATTCCTGAAGTTCCTCACCGGCTATCGCGGCCGGCCGCCGTCCATGAACGACCTGGGCGGCCTGACGGCCACCGATTTCCGCGCCTGGCTGGCGCAGCGCGCCGGCGCCGGCCTGATCGCCGCCAGCCGGGCACGGGCGCTGGCCGCGGTGCGCAACCTGTTCCGCTGGCTCGACCGCTCGGGCCGGCTGCACAACGCCGCCATCGGCACGCTGGGCACGCCGAAGGCCAAGCTCCCGGTGCCGCGCCCGCTGACCGAGAAGGATGCCGCGGCGCTGCTCGACGCCGCCGGCGACGAGCCCGACGCGCCGTGGATCGGCAGGCGCGACCGCGCGCTGTTCACGCTGCTGTACGGCTGCGGGCTGCGCATCTCCGAGGCGCTGGACCTGCCGCGCAGGGACGCGCCGCTGGGCGACACGCTGCGGGTGCTCGGCAAGGGGCGGAAGGAGCGCATGGTGCCCGTCCTGCCGGCAGTGAACGACGCGGTGCGGGCCTACCTGGACGCCTGCCCCTTCGACCCCGGCCCGGATGGCCCGCTGTTCCTGGGCGTGCGGGGCAAGCGGTTGCAACCAGCCATTGCGCAGCGGCAGATGCAGCACCTGCGCCGCCTGATGGGGCTGCCGGAGACGGCGACGCCGCACGCGCTGCGCCACAGCTTCGCAACGCACCTGCTGGCCGGCGGCGGCGACCTGCGCGCCATCCAGGATCTGCTGGGCCATGCGTCGCTCTCCACCACCCAGCGCTACACGGACGTGGAGACCGAGCAGCTTCTCGCCGTCTACAACGGCGCCCACCCGCGGGCGCGCAAGCGGGAATGACGGGAACGCGGGCGGGCGTGCCTTCCCCAGCGCAGTGTCGAGCTGAAATCGACTCTTGGTTGCCGTGCGCCGACCGTCTAGTCTTTTCGCCGAAGACGCCGCCCACGCCCGAGTTCCCAGCATGCTGACCCAAACGAGGATCGCCGTCATCGCCTTCGCGCTGGCCGTGGCGGTGCTGGGTGGCGCGCTGTGGGTGGGCATGGTTCGGTTCGACCATCGGCAAACGGTGCGTAGCGCCGAGCGCATGACCCACGACGTGGCCGCCCTGCTGGAGGAGCACGCCAAGCGCACGGTCGAGGCGAGCAACCTGATCCTCATCCACGTCGCCGAACTGGTCCGCGAGCACGGCTACGCCGAGGCCATCACCACCGAGCACATCTGGCGCGACATCAGGGAGATGGCCGGGCAACTGCCGCAGGTCGGCTGGATCTTCGTCATCGACACCGAAGGACGGTTCATCCTGTCCTCGCTGCAACACCCGGCCCCCGCGGGCAACGTCGCCAACCGCGATTATTTCCACGCCCACCGCGACCTGCGCGCCGAAACGGCGATCGGCCCCGCGGTGGTGAACCCCGCCACGGGACGCATCGTCTTCACCGTCAGCCGTCGCCTGTCCACGCCCGACGGGGGCTTCGCCGGGGTGGTGCTGGCGGCCATCGACGCCAGCTACTTCCACGACCTCTACAGATCGCTCAACCTCAGCCGCGGCACGTCGAATGGAGAGATCGCCATCGTCCGCGACGACGGTTCGCTGCTGGTGCGCCACCCCATGGGCATGACGGACATCGGCACCACCCTGCGCGACACCCCGCTGTTCAGCACCCACCTTCCGCAGGCCGCCGCGGGCGTGTTCACCGAGGAGACACCCGGCGGCGGGCGCATCGTCGCCTATCGCCGCGTCGGCGGGTTGCCGCTGGTGGTCAGCGCCGCGGTGGCGCACGCCGACGCCCTGGCCGATTGGCGCGAGCGCGTGCTGTGGACCGGCGCGCTGTTCGCGGCGGTGCTGCTGTCGGTGGGCGGCTTCGCGGCGCTGACGCTGGCGGCCATCCGCCGCGAGGAGAGCGCCCGCCTCGCCCTGCTAAAGGCCAACGGCAGCCTGGAGCAGCGGGTGGCCGACCGCACCGCCGAACTCACCTCCGCCAAGGAGCTTGCCGAGCGCGAGAGCCAGGCGAAGTCGCACTTCCTCGCCAACGTCAGCCACGAACTGCGCACGCCGCTCAACGCCGTCATCGGCTTCTCCGAGCTGCTGACCAGCGGTTACCCCGGCCCGCTCACCGACAAGCAGCGCCAGTACCTGGATACCATCCACCAGTCCGGCAGCCATCTGCTGGGCATCATCAACGACATCCTAGAC
>JAEYOB010000688.1 GCA_023412175.1 Pseudomonadota bacterium
GGCCAACGCCGTGCGCGTGTTCGTCGTCGGCTACTTCCGGCAGGCCGCCACCGAAGCCGGCCACAGCCGCGCCGGGCACGGGCGGGGCGAGCCGCTTTCCAGCACGCCCTTCAGCGCGGCGGATTGACATCTCGACATGCCTATAGGCATATATCTTTAGTTATATCCTTGACTGGAAGGCTATACCCGCACCGCGTGTCCCGCTAAGACTGCCAGCGGCGCTAAAACCGTAGCCGAAACAGGGACAATGGTCGACCATACGATTTCCGCCGCGGAGCGGCGCACCGGCCAGGACGGTTGGTTGCGCGAGTTCGCGCTGATCGGCGGCATCGTGTTCGCGCTGTTCTTCAGCATGCGCGAGAACTACCTTCTGTTCCACACCCTCGCCGAACTGTTCGGCATCGTGGTGGCGAGCGCGACCTTCGTGATCGCCTGGCACACGCGGCACGTGAACCAGTCGCAGTTCCTTGCCTTCATCGGCCTGTCCTTCCCTTCCATCGCCGCGCTCGACCTGCTGCACACCATCGCCTTTCCGGGCATGAAGGTGTTCGCGGACGCGGATGCCGACCTGCCGACGCAACTGTGGATCGCCGCGCGCTACGTGCAGGCGGCGAGCTTCCTGGCGGCCCCCCTGCTGCTGCCCAGCATGCGGGTGGCCCCGGCTCTGGTTCTGGGCTTCCATGCCGTGCTGTTCACCCTGGCGGTGCTGCTGATCTTCCAACTGGACGCCATGCCGGCCTGCTTCGTCGAAGGGCAGGGCCTGACCACCTTCAAGATCGTCAGCGAGTACGTCATCGCCGGGATGGTCACCCTGGCCTGCGTGGCGCTGATCGCCCGGCGGCGGTTTTTCAAGGGCGGCATCTTTCCGCTGGTGCTCGGCGCATTCGCGCTTCTGGTCGTGCAGGAAATGACCTTCACCCTGTACCAGGATCCGCACGGCGGGATGAACGCCCTGGGGCACCTTTTCAAGATCCTGTCCTATTACCTGCTTTACAAGGCGATCGTCGTCACCGCGCTGCAAAACCCATACGATGTCATGTTCTACCGGCTGCGCCGCAGCGAGCAGGCGTTGCGCGACCACCTCGGCAGCGCCGAGGCCAAGGTCGCCGCGCGCACCGCCGCGCTGCGCGAGAGCGAGGCGCGCTGGAAGGCCCTGCTGGACTGCTCGAACGACTGGTTCTGGAGCACCGACGCCGAAGGGCGCTTCCTCGAAGTGTCGCCCCGCGCCCGCGAATCGCTTGGCCGGCCGGCGTTCAACCTGATCGGCCGCAGGCCCGCCGACCTGCTCGATTCCACCCGCCCGCCCGACGACTTCCCCGTGCTCCAGGAAGCGATCCACCGGCACCGGCCGTTCCGCCGGCTGACCTACCCTGTGATGAACAGCTCCGCCACAGGCTGCTGGCTGATGTTCAGCGGCATGCCGCGGTTCGGGCCGAACGGCGCGTTCCTGGGATTCCACGGCACCGCCAGCGACGTCACCGAGCGCCGCCGCGCCGCCGAAGCCGCCCGCCAGAAGCAGACCATGGCAGCGCTGGGCGGACTGGTCGGCGGGCTGGCGCACGAGATCAACAACCTGCTGCAGCCGGTCATCAGCCTGAGCGAACTGGCGCTGAACCGGGCCGGCGGGGACGCGCGCCTGCGCGCCTACCTTACCGCGGTGCGCGACAGCGGCCTGAAGGCGCGCATCATCATGCGCGACGTGCTGGCCTTCGCCCGCACCGAGGTCGCCGTCTCCCCGGCGGCCGAGGTCGGAGAGGCGGTGCGCGCGGTGATCGAACTCGCGCACCCCGACCTGCCGCCCGGCATCCGGGTGGACACCGACGTTCGCGAGGGGCTGCCGCCGGTCACCGTCACCGCGACCGAGCTGTCGCAGATCCTCCTCAACCTGATCCGCAACGCCTGCGACGCCATGCCCACTGGCGGCACGTTGACACTGTCCGCCGGCATGGTCACGCTGAGGGATCCGGAGGCGAGCCGGCTGGAGATCGTCGAGGGCGACTATGTCCGCCTGACCGTGGCCGACACCGGCACGGGCATGGACGAGGCGACCCGGCAGCGCGTTTTCGAGCCGTTCTTCACCACCAAGCCGGTGGGGCTGGGCACGGGGCTGGGGCTGTCGGTGGTGTACGGCATCGTCCGCAACGGCGGCGGCGTCGTCGCGGTGGACAGTGCCATCGGCCGCGGCACCGCCGTGATGATCGACCTGCCCATGGCCAAGGCCGAGCCGGAGCGGAATCCGGAGCGGAAGAACGAGTTGCAGCGCGAGAAGGAGCCCGTCCGTGGCGAACATACTGGTGGTTGAGGATTCCCCCGCGGTCCGCATGGCGATCGTCGAGGTTCTGGAAGACCTCGGCCACGCGGTCACCGAGACCGAGAACGGCCGCATCGCCCTGAAGCATCTGGACACGACGGCCTTCGACCTCGTGGTCACCGACGTGCTGATGCCCGAGGTGGACGGCATCGAGGTCATCAAGGCGGTGCGCCGGACCCACCCGCGGACCAAGATCCTGGCGATTTCCGGCGGCGCCCCGAACCTGCCAGCCGGCTACGCGCTGAAGCTGACGGAGATGTTCAGCGCCGACGCGGTGCTCTACAAGCCGTTCATGAACGACGAGCTGCGCAACAGCGTCGGCGATCTGGTGGGGCGGCAGGCCGTGCCCGGCGACGCCGGGTAAGGCGCCGGATCAAGCCGCCTGGCGCTTCACCAGCAGGCCGCGCAGCACTTGCGACAGTGAGTCCGCGAGGTGGAACTGCTCGTCTTGGCCGAGCGATGCGATGACCGCGGAAAACTCCTGCAAGGGGTCGTGCTGCAGAAGCTCCAGGGCGGCTTCGGTGGGGTGGAGCTGGATGACGCGACGATCCTCGGGCACCGGCACGCGGGTCAGCAGGCCCTTGCCCACCAGCACCTCCACCGTCTGCGAGGCGGCGCCGCGTGTGGTGGCATGGAAGTCGGCGAATGCGGAAACCGTGCGCTGGCTGGGATTGGCCGAGGCGAAATAGCGCAAGGCCGTCCACTGCGAAGGCTTCAACCCGCGCGAGTAGCCAAGGCTGTCGGCGATGTGCCCGATGTGCAGCATCACCTCGGCGATGGCCTGGGCTGATGCGGACGGAGTGTGACTGTTCGGCATGCCGACCGGCCCCTGTATTCTTTCGAAGGACAACTCTTTCGAAGAACCCTATCGAACGCCCGCCATGCACGTGTGGAGACAGGCGAAAATCAAAACCATTTAGAGTGTGTACTGTCTAGACGATGATACCCTGCGGCTGCCGGACAGCGTTAATGAAAAGTTTCCGCTTCCGCAATCAGGAAAATGCGCGAATGCGACCGCAGACAGGAACGAAATGTCGCACCTGGGACGGCGGGCGCCGCGAAGGGCGGGATCGGCCGCCCCATTCATCATGCGGGAGGTAGGAGCCCGAAAACCGGCTTCCCGCCCTACCCATTCCGGTACTGCCGATTCGGCTGGCGCGCCCTGCCCGATTGCCTATATAGACGCGCCATGAGCAAGGCCACTCCCAAAGTCGGTATCGTCAGCCTCGGCTGCCCGAAGGCGCTCGTCGATTCCGAGCGCATCCTGACGCGTCTGCGCGCCGAGGGATACGAGATCTCCCCCTCCTACGACGGCGCCGACGCGGTGATCGTCAACACCTGCGGATTCCTCGACAGCGCCAAGAAGGAATCGCTGGACGCCATCGGCGAGGCGATCAAGGAGAACGGCCGGGTCATCGTGACCGGCTGCATGGGGGGCGACGCCGAGGCCATCCGCGCGGTGCACCCCGGCGTGCTGGCGGTGACCGGCCCGCACCAGTACGAGGCGGTGGTCGAGGCGGTGCACGAGGCGGCCCCGCCGCAGCACGACCCCTTCGTCGATCTGGTGCCGCCACAGGGCATCCGGCTAACGCCGCGGCACTACGCCTATCTGAAGATTTCCGAGGGCTGCAACAACCGCTGCTCGTTCTGCATCATCCCGAGCCTGCGCGGCGATCTGGCCAGCCGCCCCATCGACAAGGTGCTGCGCGAGGCGGAGAAACTGGCGACCAACGGCGTCAAGGAACTGCTGGTCATCTCGCAGGACACGTCCGCCTATGGCGTGGACGTGAAGTACGCCGAGCGGCCCTTCTACGACCGGCAGGTCAGGACGCGCTTCGCCGACCTGTGCCGCGAGCTGGCGAACTTCGACGTCTGGGTGCGGCTGCACTACGTCTATCCATACCCCCACGTGGCCGAGGTGCTGCCGCTGATGGCCGAGGGGCGGATCCTTCCCTACCTCGACATCCCGTTCCAGCACGCCTCGCCTAAGGTGCTGAAGGCCATGCGCCGCCCGGCCGCGCAGTAGAAGACGCTGGAGCACATCCGCTCCTGGCGCGACGCCTGCCCGGATCTGGCGCTGCGCTCCACCTTCATCGTCGGCTTCCCCGGCGAGACCGAGGAGGACTTCCAGTTCCTGCTGCAGTGGCTGGAGGAGGCGCAGCTCGACCGGGTCGGCTGCTTCAAATACGAGGCGGTGGCCGGCGCCGCGGCCAACGACCTGCCCGGAGCCGTGCCGGAGGAGGTCAAGCAGGAGCGTTGGGAGCGCTTCATGCAGGCGCAGCAGCGCATCAGCGCCGAGCGGCTGGAGCGCAAGATCGGCTGGACGCTGGGCGTGCTGATCGACGAGGTCGATGACGAAGGCGCCATCGGCCGCAGCTACGCCGACGCGCCGGAGATCGACGGCAACGTCTTCCTGAACGGCGAAACCGGCCTGAAGCCCGGCGACATCGTGCCCGTCACCATCGAGCACGCCGACGAGTACGACCTGTGGGGGTCCGTACAAGATCCCCGCGAGAGTCATACCAACGCATAGGGTTCAGGACTATTATCGATAGCAAGAACACTTCGCGTGGAAATCAAAGGGGAGCGACCGGGACGGTGCGAAGTGCAAGACGCTGTGCAACAGCGGCTCACTTCACACCATCCCGGTCACAACCAATCATGATTCGCTGAAGTGGATCTACTGGGCAGCCGATTATGCCCGCTGGCCAAAGCGCGATCTGTCGGCGCGCCGCTGCTCCGGGCGGCCGTGCTCGCGGCTGTGCCGCAGGCCGGCCGTGAAACCGCCGTGGCGCCGGTGGACAGCCTGACCCGACCGCCGGACGATCCCTACTTCAACGAGCTGCCGGCACAGCACCGCCGTGAAGCACCGCCGTGTCCGGCGGTTCCTGCCGCACTTCATGCGCGTCGTCGGCAGCGGCCCCGCCTCCGCCTGGGCCGCCCCCGCGCCGCATAAAGCCAACACCGCTCGCCGTCATCACACCCCCGTCCGAAACGGCGCGTTCTCAATGTGTCGCCGGGCTGTGGCGCCCCCTACCCGCGGACGACCCAGGCCGCCGGGATGGTACCGTTCAGGGAGGCGAACTTAACGCCCTGAAGCGTCAGGTCGTTGCCCTCGGAGAAGACGATCACCGCATCCCCGGCGGCGTTGCCCCGCGCGGTGTAGCTCAGGTTGTCCATCAGCCCGATACGGTCGCCCTCGGCCGCGCTGAAGTCGGTGATCACGTCGAGCCCGTCGCTGAAGCGGATCCAGAAGG
>JAEYOB010000024.1 GCA_023412175.1 Pseudomonadota bacterium
ATGTGGCGCTTCGCCTCCCCGACCGAATAGGTGCCGAAAAGGAAGATCGAGGCGGCGAGAACGGCGCTCGCCTCGCCCTCGCGCACGCCCGCGACCAGGTGGTCGAGCGTGCCGACGCCGCCCGAGGCGATGACGGGCACGCGCATCGCGTCGGCCACCGCGCGGGTCAGCGCGAGGTCGAAGCCGCTCTTGGTGCCGTCGCGGTCCATGGAGGTCAACAGGATCTCGCCGGCGCCGTACTCGGCCATGCGCTTGGCCCACTCGACGGCGTCCAGGCCGGTCTCGCGGCGGCCGCCGTGGGTGAAGACCTCCCATTTGTTGTCGCCGGTGCGCTTGGCGTCGATGGCGCCGACGATGCACTGGCTGCCGAACTTCTCGGCGCCCTCGCGCACGAACTCCGGCCGGGAGACGGCGGCGGTGTTGATCGACACCTTGTCGGCCCCGGCCAGCAGCAGCTTGCGGATGTCCTCCACCTGCCGCACGCCGCCGCCGACGGTCAGCGGCATGAACACCTGCTCGGCGGTGCGGCGCACCACGTCGAAGATGGTCTCGCGGTTCTCGTGGCTGGCGGTGATGTCGAGGAAGGTCAGTTCGTCCGCGCCCTCGCGGTCGTAGACGCGCGCCTGCTCCACGGGGTCGCCGGCGTCCACCAGATCGACGAAGTTGACCCCCTTGACCACCCGGCCGTCCTTGACGTCCAGGCAGGGGATGACGCGCATCTTCAGCACTTACTCGACCTCCTCGGCCGGGGCGGACAGCAGCGCCAGCGCCGCCTGCGGGTCGATGCGGCCGTCGTAGAGCGCGCGGCCGCAGATCACGCCGGCGATGCCGGTGCCCTCCTCCTTCTTCAGCGCCTCCAGATCCTCGATGGAGGACACGCCGCCCGACGCGATGACCGGCGTCGTCAGGTGGAAGGCGAGGTCGGCCGTCGCCTCGACGTTGACGCCGCCCATGGCGCCGTCGCGGTTGATGTCGGTGTAGATGATGGCGGCGACGCCGCTGTCCTCGAACTTCAGGGCCAGATCCAGCGCCTTGACGTTGGAGGTCTCGGCCCAGCCGGCCACCGCGACGTAGCCCTCGCGGGCGTCGATGCCGACGGCGACCTTGCCGGGGAACTCCTTGCAGGCTTCCTTCACCAGTTCCGGCTCGCGCAGCGCGACGGTGCCGAGGATGACGCGGGAGATGCCCTTCTCCAGCCACATCCCGATGGTCTTCAGGTCGCGGATGCCGCCGCCGAGCTGCGCCGGCATGTCGCCGATGGCGCCCAGGATGCGCTCCACCGCCTCGCCGTTCACCGGCTTGCCGGCGAAGGCGCCGTTCAGGTCGACGAGGTGCAGCCACTCGAAGCCCTGCGCCTTGAAGGCGCGCGCCTGCTCGGTGGGGTCGGTGTTGAACACCGTGGCGTGGTTCATCTCGCCGCGCACCAGGCGAACGCAGGCGCCGTCCTTGAGGTCGATGGCGGGGTAGAGGATCATCGCGGCGTCCCGTCCTGCTGCTGTTCGGTGTCGGTGAGGTCTTTGAAATAGTAATGGCCGGCAACCGGCTTGCCGTCCACGCACGCATAGTAGGGGTGCGTACCCCAACGGCGGAATCCCAGACTTTCGTACATGGCGAGCGCCGCCTGCTGGGTCTCGCGCACGTCGAGGTTCAGGATGCGGAAGCCGAGGCGCCTCGCCTCGCCCTCCACCGCCAGCGTCAGGCTGCGCGCCAGCTTGTGGCCGCGCGCCCACGGCGCCACGAAGGCGGTGGTGAGCTGGCAGGCGTGCGCCTGCGCCTCGTTGTTGCGCGGCGGGCGGATGAGCTGGGCCGAACCGGCGATGACGCCGTCCAGGCGGCCGATGAACAGGATGCGCTCCGGCACGATCAGCACGCCGCGCCAGAAACGCTCCATCACCTCGCGCGGCGGCGGGACGACCCAGCCGAAACCGCCGCCGTCGCGGATGGCGGCGTCGGCGGCGTCGCACAGGTCGTGCAGGTCGGCGGGGCGGAACTTCTCGTCGATGCGCTCGACGTTCACGGACGCGGGCGTCTCGCTCATGGCCGCCACTGGAGGAAGTTGGCGACGAGGGCCAGGCCGGACGCCTGGCTCTTCTCCGGGTGGAACTGGGTGCCGACCAGATTGTCGCGGCCGACCACCGCGGTCACCGGGCCGCCGTACTCGACGCGCGCCAGCTCGTTCACCGGGTCGGCGCAGCGGATGTGGTAGGAGTGCACGAAATAGGCGTGCGCCCCGGCGGGAAGGCCCGCCAGGACCGGGTGCGGCCGGACGATCTCCAGCTCGTTCCAGCCCATGTGGGGGATCTTCAGGGCGGGGTCGGCGGGCTCCAGCGCCACCACCTCGCCGGCGATCCAGCCCAGGCCCTGGTGCACGCCGTGCTCGACGCCGCGCTCCGCCATCAGCTGCATGCCGACGCAGATGCCGAGGAACGGCCGGCCGCCCTTGATGACGGCCTCGTCCAGCGCGTCGAGCATGCCGGGAACCTCCGACAGGCCGCGCTTGCAGTCGGCGTAGGCGCCCACGCCGGGCAGGACGATGCGGTCGGCGCGGCGCACCGCGTCGGCGTCGGCGGTGACCAGGACATCGAGGGAGAGGCCGGCGTCCGCTGCCGCGCGCTCGACCGCCTTGGCGGCGGAGCGCAGGTTGCCGGAGCCGTAGTCGATCAGGGCGACGGTGGACAAGACGGGAGGTCCTTAAAGGAAACGGGCCTTACAGCGAACCGCCGAGCGTGCCCTTGGTGGAAGGCACGGCGTCGGCCTTGCGCTGGTCGATCTCGACGGCGCCGCGCAGCGCGCGGGCGAGCGCCTTGTAGCAGCTCTCGACGATGTGGTGGTTGTTCTCGCCGTACAGGTTCTCGACGTGCAGCGTCAGCCCGGCCGAGCCGGCGAAGGCCTGGAACCACTCGCGGAACAGCTCGGTGTCCATGTCGCCGATCTTGTCGCGGCTGAAATGGACCTTCCACACCAGATAGGGCCGGTTGGAGAAGTCGAGCGCGACGCGGGTCAGCGTCTCGTCCATCGGCACGTAGGCGTGGCCGTAGCGGCCGATGCCCTTGCGGTCGCCCAGCGCCTTGGCCACGGCCTGGCCGATGGCGATGCCGGTGTCCTCGGTGGTGTGGTGGAAGTCGATGTGCAGATCGCCGTCGGCCAGGACCGTCAGGTCCATCAGGCTGTGGCGGGAGAGCTGCTCCAGCATGTGGTCGAGGAAGCCGATTCCGGTCCTCACATCGTACACACCGGTGCCGTCCAGGTTCACCGCGACCCGGATGCGGGTCTCGTTGGTGTTCCGTTCGATGGTGGCGCGTCGCGCGCCGCTGACCTGCGCATTGTCCATGCCCGGGTTTTAGCAGGAAGAGAGGGCGTATGCCAGAAGATGGGTGCGAAATTGCCGGATTGGTGGCACGCTCGCGCGGGTGGTGGAGAGGCATGGGTCTTCACATTGAGGAGGTGTGGGGAACCCGATTTGAGAAAGGCCGGATAGTGAAGAAAGCTGCTGTATTGATTGGCGCGAGCGTAGCTGCGGCCGTGTTATCGGGATGTGCCGATACCCATGCAATCAGGCCGATGACCGCCGTCCAGCAGAAGCTATCGCCCGCCGGGTCGGCCTATGTTTCGGTGCCCGCGGATGGCCGTTATGGAAAGACGGTGTACGAGGGGTCGGGCCGGATGACCGCCACCATCATCGCCGGTGCTTTCATGCGCCGCCTCAGCACCGTCGCGCAGGCGGATGGGGTGCAGAGTTACGAGCAGGCGCTGGCGGCAGCAAGGAAGACAGGAGCCGTCTACCTAGTTTCGCCTGACATCATGCATTGGGAAGACCGTGCCACCGAATGGTCGGGCAAACCAGATCGAGTGGAAGTGCGAATCAGGATTATCGACACGATGTCGGAAAATGACATCGCTTCGGGGTTGATCAGCGGGCGAAGCGGGTGGGCGACGCTGGGCGGGGATCATCCCCAGGATCTGTTGCCGGTCCCGACTGAGGAATATGTCGGATCCCTGTTCTGACGGCGATAGCCGAGGCCGCCATATTTCTTGAACCCATGCCCTCTGACCCGTAAAGCCGTTCCACAAAACTTCACGTTGCGCGCCGGGGGCGTATGCGGTAGCGTCTTGCACACCTTTTACGTGCATATTCGCTTATGCGCCTGATCCTTCCTGCTGTCCTGCTGCTCGCCGCCTGCGCCGGGGCCGACCCGCCGCTGGGGCCGGTGGTGCATCCGCTGGCGCCCGGCAGCACGGAGCCGGTGCGCTTCAACACCCTCAACATGGGGCAGATGCGGCGCGGCACGCAGATCGGCCGCTATGTCTGGGACATCGACTGCGGCTCGCCCTACGGGCGGGTGTTCTGGACCTCCGGCATGGGGTTCCGCCGCGAGAACACGTTCCGTGAACGTTTCGCCGAGGCGTTCGGGGATGCCGGCTTCGACGTCGTCGGCGCGGTGTACGCCGACGGCGCCGACCGGCAGCGTGCCCGCTACGTCGTCACCGGCGAGCTGCGCGAGGTCCGGCTGGAGCTGTGCCGGCGCCGCGACTGGCTGTTCGGCGGGGACCGGGGGATCAGCGGCACCGGCTCGGTGAAGATCGACTGGACCGTGTACGCGCCCGAGGAGCAGCGCGTCGTCCATCACACCAGCACCACCGGCCACGCGACGCTCGACGACGGCGTGCCGGAGGGGAACGTGCTGCTCATCGAGGACGGCTTCGGCAGCGCCGTTGTGGCGCTGGCGGCCGATCCGGGCCTGCGGGCGGCGTTGGCG
>JAEYOB010000087.1 GCA_023412175.1 Pseudomonadota bacterium
GTGTAGAAGCGATGAGCCTGGGTGGCCTCCTCGGCGAAGGTGACCAGGGTCTGCCGCTGCTGCTGGGCGACGGGCGACGGGGTGGTGACGCCACGGCCGAAATAGCCGCCGGCGGCGCCGCTCACCACCAGCATCACGGCCGCCGCCATGCGCACCCAGGGCCGCGCGTGCCAGACCGGGCGGTTGTCGTTGCCGGCGATGCGGCCCTTGAGCCTGTCGGTGAGTTCCTGGATCTCGGGTCCGGCCTCCTCGCGCAGCACGGGGTCGAAGATCTCGTGCAGCAGGGCGGCCTGGGCGCGGTAATCCTCGACCTTGCGGGCAGCCTCCGCATCGTCGGCAAGCCATCGTTCCACGGCCAGACGGCGGTCGCCGTCCAGATAGCCGTCCACGTACGCGTGCAGATCCTCGTCCTTCAACCGATGCGCCGTCATCACTTCACCCTCCGCAGGCCCGCCGCGGCCCCACCATTCGCCATCTTGGTCCGCACCGCCTCGCGCGCGCGGGAGAGGCGCGACATGACGGTGCCGATCGGAATGCCGAGGATCTCGGCAACCTCATCGTATTTCAGGCCTTCCAGCGCCACGAGCATCAGCACCTGCCGCTGCTCGTTGGGCAACTCGTCCACAGCCCGCATCATCTCGCGGACCTCGACGCGCTCCTCCTGCCGGGCCGGTGTGGTCAGCCGGTGCTCCACCGCATCGACCGGAACCTCGTCCGGGCGCGAAGCGCGGGAACGGACCTGATTGACGTGAACGTTGTGCAGGATGGTGAAAAGCCACGCCCGCAGGTTTGTCCCCGTCTGGAAGCTGTCGGCCCGCGAGATCGCGCGCGCCAAAGCCTCCTGCACCAGATCCTCGGCGTCCACGCTGTTGCGCAGCAACGACCGCGCATAGCGGCGAAGCGACGCAATGTGAACCTCCAGCTCGACCCCGAATTTGCTCAACCGCGCACCCGATCGTTGTCCGGTGTGCCGCACGATGCGCGGCCCACCCACAGGTAAGAAGACGCGGCCGCAGTTCCAGGTCGCCCCGAAGCCCGATGCCAACCTGAGGAACACGGCCCCTGCGAGGTTTATTCCAGACTGTGGAGCCGGTGTAGCAGAATTTCGTCGAAATCGTGGCACCACCGGATCCAGGTCGTTGGAATCCAACGTGTTGGGGGGTGACAAAGTTGCATCCCGGACCGGCGACCGCCTCCAGGCCGCTCCGCCGCGAAGGCTCCGGCGGCGGCGCCGGGCGGCCTAAGATTCACGGGCCCGGCGCCGCTCCCTGCCGCCTTCACCGGCCGAACAGCCCTTTCATCCCCTGCTCCAACGGCCCCTTCAGCACGTTGCCGACGGGGTTGTCCGAACGTCCGCCGGGTTGCGTCCGGCTGCCCGAACCCTCGGCTCCCGTCAGGCCGCCGAGGATCTCCGCCGGCGACCCTCCTTCCTGAAGGCGCCGGACGGCCTCCGCCGCTTTCGCCGGATCCTTGATGGCGGAGAGCGCGACGCCGCTGAAGTCCGGCTGAATGGAGGGGGCGTCGAAGGGGCCTGTGACGATGACGGGAATCGTCACCCCGCCGTGGTCGAGCGGACCGCCCTGGCCCTTCAAGGTCGCCGTGGCCGCCGGGTTGAGGCGGAGGTCGAGCCTCCGGTCCGGAAGCGACACTGTGCCCTCGCCATCCATGCGGAAGAGCGGCGCCAGCATGCGCAGGTCCGCCGTGCGGGCGACGCCGCCGTCGAGGCGGAAGCTGCCGCCGAACTCGGCGAAATCGGTTTCCTGGGCGACGCCCTGCTGCCGTCCGGTGGCAGCCGCCACCGGATCGCGCAGGATGGCGGCGATGTTGATGCCGCGCAACGCCCCGTCCCGGAAGATGATGCGGGCCGTTCCGTTCAGGCCGGAGACGAGGGCCTTCTGGCTGGCCCCGACGGCAGTCACATCGGCAGCGAGCGAAGCCGCGCCGCGAAGACGGTCGGTCCCGGCCATGGCGACCAGCATCTGCTCCGCCTGGATGCCCTCGGAGGATGCCTTCAGCGCATAGCCGGCCGGCTGCCGGGAGGCATCACCCCGCAGCACGGTGCTGGTCCGCCCGCCGAGCGCGGGAACCTCCGGCGCCTCGACGGACAGAACGCCGTCCTGCAAACGAAGCGTCGTCCGACTCGGCCCGAGCTTGATGCCCCGGACCTGGAGCCCCCGACTCTCGATCACCGCGTCCAGGTTCGCACGTTGCAGCGCCGAAACGTCGATCGGCTCGTCGCTCCATCCGGCGGAGGGCGCGCCGCGGTCCGGGGTGTGTGCGGGCAGGAACCGGTCGAGGTTCACCGGATCGACCGACGCGTGCACGGTCGCGGCCGGCACCGTGCCGGACCAGTCGGCCGCCGCGCGGCCGCTCGCCATGATGTCGTCGAGCGCCAGCCGGAACTCGTCGAGCTGGGCGCGCTGCCCCCCAAGCCCGATCCTGCCAGTGAGGCTCACGCTGCGCAGGGGCAGTGCCCCGGCGTTCGGCACGCCGAGCCAGGCGGCCGTGGCGTGAAGGTCCGGGCCCGACACCGACAGCGGGCCGCCCGTGCGCCCGTCCGCCTCCGGCCCGGCTTCCAGCCTGGCCGCGAAGAGGTCGGAGGAGACTTGGCCGTGAACCGTCGTCGCTCGCTGCTCCGCCAGCGCACGCGGCGATTCCACCGTGACTTTCAGAGCAAGCGCCCGGTCGTTGACGTTCGCCCTGCCGTCGATCTGGGCGGGCGTGTCCAGGTTGGGCATGGCAACGGCCAGCGCCCCGTCGGAAACCCGCAAGGTCTGGCCGGTGCGCTCGTCCTTGTAGGTGGCCTCCACATTGCCGAGGCGGACGTCACCCAGGCGGGTGTCGGGAAGGTGGAGCGGCCCTTGCGGTGCGGGTTGGGCCGCGTCGCCTCCCGTCCCGCCGCCCTCGCGGCGGAAATCCCAGTTGGCCCGCCCGCCACCGTCGACCAGGAGATTGGCCCGAAGACCGTCGACGGTCAGGCGATCCACCTCCACCGTGCCGCTCAGCAACGGCCACAAGGGCATCTCTATCTCGGAGGGTCCGAGCTCGAATACGGGTGGGCGCCCGCTGCCCGGCACATCGGAGAGCGCCGCCGCCTCCACCCTGGCCTTGAACCGGGGGAACACCGACAGGGAGGCAATGCGGATCGTGAAATCACGGCCGGTGCGCTCCTTCACGGCGGCGGCCAGCCGCTCGGCGACGAGGTTTCCGGTCAGAACATAGGGGAGAGCGGCCACGACGGCGACGACGATGCCGACGATCACGGCGCACGCGATCAGAAGCTTTTTCATGTCCCCCCCATCCACCGGCCCATCGACCGGCGGTGTTGCTGATCGGGACCTCGGAGGGGCTGGCGGGGCTTGGCGGCTCGGGCCGCGCCGCCACCACCCGCCGACGCCACCCAAGGACGATTGCGATTCACCTGTATGGGCCGGACCGTCGGCCAACCGCACCCTGGCCCGGCGGGCCGGAGGATCCGCTGGTCCACCTCGCCGCCGACGCCGGGGTGGCTGTCGATGAGTGGGAGGAGTGGCTGCTGCGGGTGGTGGACGTGGAACGGGCGCTGAGCCTGCGCGGCTACCCGGCCGAGGCGGAGGGCACGCTGGTGCTGGACGTCGCCGACCCGCTGATGCCGGTCAACCACGGCCGTTTCCGCCTATCGGTCAGCGCAGGACAGGGTTGCGTGGAACGGCTGGCGGGGACCGGCGCATCCGACTTGGTGCTACCAGTTGCCGCACTGGCGCCGCTCTACACCGGGCATCTCGGACCGCCCGCTCTGGCGCGGATGGGGGTGCTGGAAGGCTCGGAACCCGGCATTGCCAAGGCCTCCACGCTGTTCGCCGGGCCGCGCCCATGGATGGCGGACCGTTTCTGAGACTGGACGAACGACAACGGTGACTGCGTTGTGGCAACTGGATTTTCAGCAGTTACACAGCGTATGTAAAACCAGACATTAACCGTTGTTATGCTACCCAAAAAGTGGCGAAAGCCGGACACCGGGGGGAGCCCGCAGTTATGACCATTGGTACGCGTATTGCGCTCGGTTTCGCGACCGTGCTGCTGCTGACGGTGGCGGTCGCCTTCGTCGGCTGGAACAGCCTGCGCACCTACGCGGGACGCGTGGACCTTGCGGCCCACACCGCGGAATTGGAAGCACGGCTGAAAAGCGTTCGACTGGAGGAGGCGCGCTTCGTCACCGAACGCGACTCGAAGGCGGCGTCCGCCGTCCCCGGCATGCTCGACGCCCTGCGCAAGGAAGCGCAGGACACCCGCGCCGCGCTGGACGGCGCCGACGGCATCCGGCTGGTGGACGAGATCCTCGGCGGCATCGAGGGCTACCGCTCCGCCTTCGCCAACTTCGTGGCGCAGGACGCCGAGGCCGGCAAGCGCACCGAGACCATGGCCGCCCGCGCCCAGGAACTGCAGTACGTCGCCGGCAAGATCGGCAAGGAGCAATCCGAGCGCTACGACCACAACATGGTCAGCCTGAACGACGCCGCGGCGGCGGCCAAGCACAGCCGCGAAACCGCCAGCCGCGCCGACCGCATGATCGAGCATCTGCTGGAAGCCCGCCGCCTGCAGAGCGAATTCGCCCGCACCCGCGCCCGCGCCGCGTCCGACGGAACGGTCGAGATCCTGAACGGCCTGCTGGAAGACGCCGAGGCGTTGAAGGGCGAAGTGGCCGGCACCAACGACGAGGAACTCGGCGACAACATCGTCGCCGCCGTCACCGCCTACCGCGACACCATCGTCGACCAGACCCGGCAGTCCGCCCGCGGCGAGGATGCCGAGACGTTCCAGGCCCGCATGGAGGTCCTGGAAAAGCAGGCCGAGCAGGTGCAGGCGCTGGTCCGCGAGATGCAGGAGAATCAGGTCGCCGTCTCCGGCGCGCTGCAGGACGCGGCGCACTTCGCCCAGACCGAGGTGAACGAGGCGGTGCTGCTGCGCGGCATCGCCATGCGCATGGTGCTGAGCGCCCAGTCCGCCATGCTGGCCGAGCGCGACTACCGCCTGAACGGCGGCGACGACGCCCGCACCGCCGCCGCGCTGGCGGTGAAGGACACGCTGGACCTCGCGGCGGAGGCCGGCACGATGCTGATGGACGCCGAGGGCAAGGCGATGATCGATGCCGCCACGGTCGCGGCCGATGCGTTCGACAAGGAGTTCGCGGCCCTGGTCACCACCACCGAGAACCAGGACGCCGCGCTGGCCTCCATGGCCAAGGCCGCCGGCACGGTCATCGACCAGACGGCGCGGCTGGTGTCCATGCAGCGCGAGGACCGCGAGGAAGGCCGCGCCAACGCCACGCTGGTCATCGCGCTGGGCGCGCTGGTGGCGCTGCTGCTGGGCGGTGCGATGGCCTGGATCATCGGCCGGGCGATCACCGCACCGCTGCACGCCATGACCAACGCCATGGACAAGCTGGCCGAGGGCGACCTGTCGGTGGACATCCCCGGCGCCGACCGCAAGGACGAGATGCGCCACATGGCCGACGCGCTCCGCGTGTTCAAGGAGAACGCGCTGGAGATGCGGCACATGGAGGAGGAGCGCGAGGGCATGCGCCGGCAGATCGACGCCGACCGCCGCCGCACCATGAACGAGTTCGCCAACGGCTTCGAGGCGGCGGTGTCCGGCGTCGTGCAGACGCTGACCGCGTCGGCCGGCAATCTCGGCCGCGACGCGCAGGAGATGTCGTCGGACGCGGCGCTGACCACCGCCAAGTCGACCGCAGTCGCCAGCGCCTCGGAGCAAGCCACCAGCAACGTGCAGATGGTGGCGGCAGCAGCCGAGGAACTGTCGGCCTCCATCGCCGAGATCTCGCGCCAGCTCACCGCCTCCTCGCAGGCGGCCGTGGACGCCGCCGACAAGGCGAAGCAGACCAACGCCGCCGTGCAGGGCCTCTCCACCGCCGCCCAGCGCATCGGCGACGTGGTCGGCCTGATCCAGGAGATCGCCGAGCAGACCAACCTGCTTGCGTTGAACGCCACCATCGAGGCCGCCCGTGCGGGCGAAGCGGGCAAGGGCTTCGCGGTGGTGGCGACGGAGGTCAAGAACCTCGCCGGCCAGACCGCCAAGGCGACGGAGGAAATCGCCTCCCAGGTCGCGGAGATGCAGTCGGCGACCGGCGGGGCGGTGGAGGCGATCCGCACCATCTCCGACGCGGTGGCCACCATTAGCCACACGGTGACCGGCATCGCCGACGCCATGCAGCAGCAGGGCTCGGCCACCCGCGAGATCGCGCAGAACGTCCACCACGCGGCCGAAGGCACGCAGGAGGTGATGCGCAACATCGCCGAGGTGACGACGGCCGCCGGCAAGACCGGCAGCGCGGCGGACGCCGTGCTGAACGCGTCGTGCGAGCTGACCCGTCAGGCCGACATGCTGCGCAACGAGGTGACCGGCTTCCTCAACAAGGTGCGGGCGGCGTAAGGGGGCACGCGCCCCGCCGCACCAGGGGCGGCGGGGTGGAACCCCCCGTCCCTACTTCACTTCCCGCTTCGGCAGCGGCGTGCCGTCGGCGCGCAGGATCTCGGTGGGCTTGACGGTACCGCGGCTGGCGGTGCCGGTGATGGTGAGCTGGTCGCCCTCCTTCACGCCGTCGAACACGAACTCCTTGCTGGTGACGTCCACCGTCTGCTGCCCGTCGCTGAGCGCGACGTACTTGGAACCAACCCGCTTCACCGTGCCGACGACGGTGCCCTCGCCCAGCATCAGCAGGTCGACCAGACGCATCTGCGGGGGCTTCTTGGCCTCCTGCGCCTGTGCGGCCCCGAAGGCCAGGGACGCCGCCAGGACGGCGGTCACAACGATCTTCTTCATACCGATCAGCTCTCTTCTCCGTGCCATGCCCTGGGGCATGACGTTCATGGAAAGTATACGCCCTCTCGCCGCGCCGCCGGCCCCCGGCATCACTGCCTCAACCCGTCCAGCAGGCCGCGGATCACGCCCTCCGGGTTGGTGCCGCCCGGCACGGGAAGGGCCTTTTCCAGCACGGCCCCGGCGGCGCGCCTGGCGAGGAACTCCTGCACCTCCTGCATCTCGAAGCTGCGCGTCGGCTGGTCGATCGGGCCTGCGAGACGCAGGCTGACCGGCGGCAGCGGGTCGTCCGACCGCGCGGCAACCCGCACGCGCATGTCGATCGTCCGCGCCGGCAGGCTCACCTGCCCCACCGCCGTGGCTTCGCCCAGGTCGGAGATCAGGCGCAAATCCTCGGTGCGCGCCACACCATGCTCGATGGCGAAGCTGCCGTCCATGCGGGCGAACCGGGTCGAGCCGCCCTGAAGCGCCCCCAGCACCGCCGGCAGCGCGTCCTGCGGCCGGTCGACACGGGTCAGCCGCTCGCGCAGCACGCCCAGGTCGAAACCGCGCACCACACCGTCGCGGGCGTGCAGCGTGCCCTTGCCGGACAGCGCCTGCATCATGGCGGTGGGGTTGGCGCCAGCAGCGTTCAGTTCGAGGTCGAGGTCGAGCGTGCCGCCGGCAATGTCCAGGGCACCGCTGCCGGCCGCCTCGGCCAGCTTCGCCTTGACCAGCGTGACGTTCAGCTCGCCCTGCGCGCCGCCCCCCTCGGCGGCGGCGAGGCGGCCGGTGGCGCCGACCTGCCCGCCGAGCAGCACACCGTCGAGCTGCTCCAGCGTCAGCACGCCGTCCCCAACGGTCGCGCGCAGCGCCGGCCGTTCGAGGCGCATGCCCTCGGCGACGATGGCGGACGAGGTAAGGCCGAGCCGCCCGTCAAAGC
>JAEYOB010000107.1 GCA_023412175.1 Pseudomonadota bacterium
AGACAATGGTGGACAGCGGCACCCGCGCCGCCCGCACCGGCGCCTCGGCCCTGCGCGCCGGTGCCGGGATGGCCGGCGAGGGGGCCCACCGCAGCGCCGATGCGTTCGGTCAGGCGGCGAAGCCGGCGCTGGAGCGGCTGGAAAGCATGAGCGTCCTGCCCACCGTCACCGCCCGCGCCTTCAGCGAGGCTGGTGAGGTCTGGATGGAATGGGCGAACCGCACCACCCGTGCCGGCCTCACCTCGGCACAGGAGCTGGCCGGCTGCACCTCGCCGTTGCATCTGGCGATGCTGCAGGCGCGGATCGCCGGCGAGGCGATGCAGGCCTGGCTCGATCTCAACACCCGCCTGTCGCAGATCGCCATACGCGCTTCGGAGGGGATGCTGCACACCGGGCGGCGGTAAACAGAAACGGAAAGCCCCTCCCCGTGGGGGAGGGGCTTTCTCACTTCCAGATCGGCTTCCCGGACCCCGGCAGGCCATAGCTCGCCCATTTCCGCGTCACCTCGTCGATGACGCCCTGGTCCATGCGGATCTTCTCGCCCCACTCGCGCTTGGTCTCCGGCGGCCACTTGTTGGTGGCGTCCAGCCCGACCTTGCCGCCCAGGCCCGACTCCGGGCTGGCGAAGTCCAGGTAGTCGATGGGCGTTCCCTCGATCACCGTGATGTCGCGGGCCGGGTCCATGCGGGTGGAGATCGCCCACATGACGTCCTTCCAGTCGCGGGCGTTGATGTCGTCGTCCACGACGATCACCCACTTCGTGTACATGAACTGCCGCAGGAACGACCAGACACCCATCATCACGCGCTTGGCGTGGCCGGGGTAGGCCTTCTTCATGCTGACCACGGCGATGCGGTACGAGCAGCCCTCGGGCGGCAACCAGAAATCGACGATCTCCGGGAACTGCTGGGTCAGCAGCGGGATGAACACCTCGTTCAGCCCCTCGCCCAGCACCGAGGGCTCGTCCGGCGGCCGGCCGGTGAAGGTGGAGAGGTAGATCGGGTTCCGCCGCATGGTTATGGCCGTCACCGTGAACACCGGGAACGGCTCGACCGAGTTGTAATAGCCGGTGTGGTCGCCGTACGGCCCCTCGTCGGCGTACTCGTCCAGGCTGACGTGGCCCTCCAGGATGATCTCGGCCTGCGCCGGGACCTTGAGGGGGACGGTCTTGCAGTCCACCAGCTCCCCCTTCTTGCCGCGCAGCAGGCCGGCGAACTGGTATTCCGACAGCGTGTCCGGCACCGGCGTGACGGCGGCCAGGATGGTGCCGGGATCGGCGCCCAGCACGACGGCGCAGGGTAGGGGCTCCTTCTTGCCCGACGCCGCCCAGCGCCGGTAATGCTGCGCGCCGCCGCGGTGCTTCAGCCAGCGCATGATGGCCTTGTTCCGCCCCAGCACTTGCATGCGGTAGATGCCGAGGTTGAAGTCGTCCTCCCGCTTGCCGGTCGGCCCCTTGGTCACCACCAGCGGCCAGGTGATGAGCGGCGCCGGCTCGCCCGGCCAGCAGCTCTGCACCGGCAGGCGGCCGAGGTCCACGGCGTCGCCCTCCAGCACCACCTCCTGGCAGGGGGCGGAGCCCACGGTCTTCGGCTTCATCGACATGACGGTCTTGGCGAGCGGGATCAGCTCCAGCGCCTCGCGGAAGCCGCCGGGCGGCTCCGGCTGCTTCAGGAAGGCGAGGGTTTCGCCGACCGCGCGCAGCTCGTGCGGCTCGCGGTCCATGCCCCAGGCGACGCGCTCCACCGTGCCGAACAGGTTGACCAGCACCGGCATCTCCGAGCGCGTGCCGTCCGCCTTGACGACGTTCTCGAACAGCACCGCCGGGCCGCCCTCGGCGAGCAGGCGGGTCTGGATCTCCGTCATTTCCAGAACGGTGGAGACCGGCTCCTTGACGACGACCAGCCGGCCGGAGGCTTCCAGCCGGTCCATGAAGTCGCGCAGCGAGGTGTAGGGCATGGCAGGTCCGTGGGGCCGGGGTGGCGGGAGGCCCCTAACATCGGCGAAGCAGGCGCCGCGTCAAGCGCGGATCGCGCCGCACCGCCGATCGCTGTCCCGATTGCGGGCGCGGCGCAACCGCCTATTCCTTCTCCGCCCGCGTGCTCAGCGCCCAGACCAGCGACAGCGCAAGGGCGGCGGCGAGCACCGCCGTGGCGAACGCCAGCATCCGCACCCCGCGCACCGGCGCCATCGCCGTCCGGTGCCACGCGGGCGCCGGCGGCGCCGGAGTTTCGATGCAGGCCATGTCGGTTGCGGACCTTTGGTGAGTGGCTGGACCATCAGACAGCCGGAGCGCATGCACGGGCAACTGGCAACGTTGACAGGTGACGGCGGCACGGCTTCCCTGGTTGTTTGCGGAACGGCGGCCGGTGCCGCCGGCGTATCCATTGCCGGGCATCCATGGTCTCACCCGTCGCCACCCCCTCCAACACGCCGGCACCCCGCGGGTTGGCCGCGGTGTTCGTTCACCTGTGTTTCGGTGCCGCCGCCACGGTGATCTTCGTCGGCGACATCTGGACCCCGGCCGACAACGTTTCCGTCTGCTTCGCCTACGCGCCGGCCATCCTGATCGGCCTGTTCGCGCCGCCGCGCACCGCCTATGCGTATGCGCTGGCGACGACGGTGCTGTCTGGCCTCGGCTCGCTGGCCCAGCCGCCGGAGGGGGCGATCACCGCCGCTTACCTGACCAACCGCGCCATCGCCGTGCTGGTCCAGTGGGGGGTGGCGATGCTGATCGACTACCAGATCCGCATGGAAGGCTCGTTGCGCCGCAGCCTCGATGCGGAGCGCCAGAAGGCCGAGCAGCAGCGCCGCTTCATCGCCATCATGTCGCATGAGCTGAAGACACCGCTGACCATCATCGACGGGCAGGCCTATCGCCTGATCAAGCTGGCCACGGAACTGGATCCTGAATCGACAGCGATGCGGGCGAGGAAGATCCGGGGGGCCGCGGCCCGGCTGGTGGAAATTCTCGATCTGGTGCTGTTCTCGTCCGAGGTCGGTGCCGGCGACATCGCCATGGAGCGCGCCACCGTGCCGCTGCGCGATCTGGTCGGGGAGGTGGCCGCGGAGTGTGGCGACCTGGATGGCGCCCAAGGGTTTGAACTGGACCTTACCGGGTTGCCGGGCCGGATCGAAGGCGATCCGAAGCTGGTCCGGCATGCCCTGTCCAACATCATCGACAACGCCCTGAAATACTCGCCGAACGGAGGGCTCATCCGCATTTTCGGGCACATGGACGACGGAAAGGCGGTCATCACCGTGACCGACCGGGGGGTGGGAATCGCCATGGAGGAACTGCCGAACGTGTCGGGCCTGTACTACCGCGGCGGCAACAGCACGGGGATTCCGGGTGCCGGAATCGGGCTGTATCTGGTGGAACGCTTCGTCGCCATGCACGGCGGCACGCTGTCGCTGGCGAGCCGGATCGGGGAGGGAACGACGGTGACGATCAGGCTGCCCGTCGGCCAAGGTACGGAGGACAAGCATGCCTAACCAGCGCCGAATTCTGTGCATCGAGGATGATCCGGGGACCGGCGAGCTTCTCGTAGAGGAACTGACCGAGGCGGGCTACCGCGTCCATCTGGTGGAGAGCGGCCGCGCCGGCGTCGATGCCATCCTGTCCTTCAACCCGGACCTCGTCCTCTGCGACATCGACCTGCCGCAGCTGTCGGGGTTCGACGTGCTGGAGAAGATTCGGCAGAGCGGCGGTGCAGGGCGCACGATGCCGTTCGTCTTCCTCACGGCATACGGCCATCGCGAGAACCAGATCCGGGCCCGCAAGCTGGGGTGCGACGACTATGTGACCAAGCCCATCGACTTCGAGCTGTTGATCGAAGTGATCCGCAACCAGCTTGCGCGCAATGAGACCCACGACACCGGAGCGCCCGAAGTTCAGCTCACCGAGCGCGAGGTGGAAGCGCTGTCGTGGTCGGCCCGCGGCAAGTCCTCGGCGGACATCGGCGTCCTCATGGGTGTCAGCGAGCGGACGGTGAACTTCCACATCGACAACGCGATCCGCAAGCTGGGCGTTGCGACGCGCATCCAGGCCGCCGTCAAAGGGGCATTGCTCGGTCTGATACGGCCATGACGCGGGACGGCCCGCGGGCGGGCGGCCCCCCGGCGTCCGGGTCGGGGCCTGCCATCAAGTCGCGCAGGCGCTGAACCGTGCGGGCGACCGCCGGTGCGCGGAGCGGCGAGGTGGCGTCGGCATGGTCTGCCCAGGTCTGATTGGCTCCTTCCGCCTGCCACGTGACGAACGCGCCAGGGCGCAGCTCGCAGCGGGCATCCGGAGTCCAGGGGCGGTCGGCCGGCATCGCGACCAGCAGGGGCGGAGAAGCCACGCCGTGGCGCCACACCTGGCTGATGGTCGGATCGATGAGCACGTCGCCGATCATGCAGACGACATGGCCCTTCCAGGCCTCCGGCCGGGTGAGGCGGTAGGCGGGGTGGCCGATGCCGAAGCGTCTGTCCGGCAGCCGGCCCTCGACCGCCGCCGCCACCGGGCGTGCCTCGTACCCCAAAATGGTTAGCGCTTCTGACAGGACAACGGAGGTGAAGATGCATGCCGTCGGCGCCTTTGGATGGCCAATCGCGCTGTACAGAACGGATGTGCATTGACGGGCCAATCTTCCCATATCTTCCGATACGCCGCTGGCGATCAGGCACGCAGGGTTTTTTGCTGAAATTTCAGTGGATGTACTGGCAGTCGTCATAATTTATAGTTTAAGCCGCCAGTGGCGCGGCGGCACCTGTCAACCCTGACAGGGCGATCTCCTTCTCAGTCCCAGATCCCCGTTCCCTCCGGCAACCCCAGCTTCCGCAGCACGCGCTTGCGCGCGGCGCCGACCTCCACGTCGGTGACGTGCAGCAGGCCGCCGATGCGGCGCAGCAGGTTCGATTCGAGTGCGTGCAACTCGCCGTCGGCGTAGACGACCTCCCACAGCATCTCGATCAGCCACATCCGCTGCTCCGGCGGACAGCGGTCCACCACGATGCTGACATAGTTGAAGTGCGGCGCCACGCCGCGCGCCTGCGATTCCGCCGCCGCCATCAGATCGGCCGTCTCCTCTGCGCTCAGGCCGAAGCGCTCGCGGACGAGGGCGCCGATGCGGGCGCGTTCCTCAGGGGTGATGCGGTCGTCCATGCGCGCCGCTTCCACCAGCAGGACGGCGGCGGCGAGGTGCAGGGTGTCGCGGTGCTCCGGTCCGGGCGGGCGCCGCTCCCAGGCCTCGAACATGGCTTTGATGCGGTCCAGCATGGGTCCTCCTCTCAGGTGTCGAAGGGATAACGCACGTGGACGCCGATCAGCCCACCCCGGTTACTGGGTCGTGTCATTCGGGAAGCAGCTTCCACACGTTGGTTTCGCGCGCCGTGCGGTCCTCAAGCTCCAGCGAGGTCGGGACGGTGTACTTGCCGACACGCTCGATCCCGGAGGTCGGGACATAGGCGCGGCCGGGATCGCCCAGCAGCACCAGCGTTCCGGTCGAGGCGATGGTGCGCAGCCACGCGGTGACCCGCTCGGCCATGGGCCGCTCGTAGCAGACGTCGCCCGCCAGCACGATGTCGATGCCCGGCAGGTCGCGGCCGACCAGATCGGCGCTGACCGCCTTCACGACGACCCCGTTCAGTTCGGCGTTCAGGCCGATGGCGGCGAGCGCGAACGGGTCGATCTCGCAGGACTGCACGCTGGCCGCTCCCGCCAGGGCGCAGGCGATACCGACCAGCCCGGTGCCGGCGGCGAAGTCGAGCACGCGCTTGCCCCGCACAAGATCCGGATTGTCGAGCGC
>JAEYOB010000108.1 GCA_023412175.1 Pseudomonadota bacterium
GTCCGAGGCCGCCCGGTAGGGGTCAGCGCGCCGGCATCTGGGCGACGGCCTGCGGCGGCGGGAAGCCGCCGACGCGGCCCTCGCGCTGGCCGTACGCCTGATAATGGTCATAGCCGGACTCGAAGAAGCCGTCGCGCACCGCGGCGGCGACGTCCGGGTTGGCGGCGAGGTAGGCACGCTCCTGCCAGCCGGGCGGCGGCGTCGGGCCGACGACGAATGACGGCCTTTCCGGCTGCGGCAGCCACGTCACGCGATATCCGGTCTCCTGCATCACGTACGACAGAGCCATCGGGATCAGCGCGATCATGGCGACGATCAGCAGTCTCCACATGGCTTTCCCGCTCCCCGGCCGGAACCAATGCGCCTCGTGCATGATGCCAATTCGCGACCGGGACGCAAGGCACCAGAAGGGCGTGTACGGCCTTCCTTATGGCGATGCCAACGCAAATTAAACAGTTTTCCAACGTATAATACAAAAAAAATTGTAGTTTGGAACCGGGTTGCGCTTGCCGCCTGGAAGGTGGCGCAGTATACGCATCCCATCGTCGCTGCAACCGGCCTCCCTGGCGGGGCCGGCGATCTGGAGGCCGCTGCCGCTGTGTCCCTTCCGCCCGCCCGACTGACCCACCTGCAACGTCTCGAAGCCGAGAGCATCCACATCATGCGCGAGGTGGCGGCCCAGTTCCGCAACCCGGTGATGATGTACTCCATCGGCAAGGACAGCTCGGTGATGCTGCACCTTGCCATGAAGGCATTCTATCCGTCGAAGCCGCCGTTCCCGCTGATGCACGTGGACACCACGTGGAAGTTCCGCGAGATGATCGCCTTCCGCGACCAGCGGGTTCAGGAACTCGGGCTCGATCTCATCGTCCACGTCAACGAGGACGGCGTCCGGCAGGGCATCGGCCCGTTCTCGCACGGCTCGGCGGTGCACACCGACGTCATGAAGACGCAGGCCCTCAAGCAGGCGCTCGACAAGCACGGCTTCGACGCCGCCTTCGGCGGGGCCCGCCGCGACGAGGAGAAGTCCCGCGCCAAGGAGCGGATCTTCTCCTTCCGCACCTCGACGCACCGCTGGGACCCGAAGAACCAGCGGCCGGAGCTGTGGAACCTCTATAACGGCCGGATCAACAAAGGCGAGAGCATCCGCGTCTTCCCGCTGTCGAACTGGACCGAGCTGGACATCTGGCAATACATCTACCAGGAGAACATCCCGGTGGTGCCGCTGTACTTCGCCAAGCCGCGCCCGGTGGTGAAGCGCGACGGCGCGCTGATCCTGGTGGACGACGACCGGCTGCCGCTCCGGCCCGGCGAGACGCCGGAGACCAGGTGGGTGCGCTTCCGCACGCTGGGCTGCTACCCGCTGACCGGCGCCGTCGAGAGCCGGGCCGAGACGCTGGCCGAGGTCATCCGCGAGATGCTGCTGGCGACCACGTCCGAGCGCCAGGGACGCGTCATCGACCAGGACGCCGCCGCGTCCATGGAGATCAAGAAGCAGGAAGGCTATTTCTGATGCCGGACGCTGTCACGAACGCCGCCGCCAGCGACGCGGTAAAGGAAGTCGAGGCCTATCTGCGCGGCCAGGAGAGCAAGGATCTCCTGCGCTTCATCACCTGCGGTTCGGTCGACGACGGCAAGTCGAGCCTGATCGGCCGCCTGCTCTACGACTGCAAGCTGCTGTTCGAGGACCAGCTGGCCAGCCTGGAGAAGGACTCCTCCCGCTTCGGCACCACCGGTGCCGGGACGCTCGATCTGGCGCTGCTGGTGGACGGGCTGGCGGCCGAGCGCGAGCAGGGCATCACCATCGACGTCGCTTACCGCTTCTTCACCACCGACAAGCGGAAGTTCATCGTCGCCGACACGCCGGGGCACGAGCAGTACACCCGCAACATGGCGACCGGCGCCTCGACGGCGGACGCCGCGGTGCTGCTGGTGGACGCGCGCAAGGGCGTGCTGACGCAGACGCGGCGGCACAGCTACATCGTCTCGCTGCTGGGCATCCGGCACGTGGTGCTGGCGGTCAACAAGATGGATGTGGTGGGCTGGGACCGCGAGGTGTTCGAGCGCATCGCTGCCGATTACCGCGCCTTCGCCGGGCAGTTGGGCATCCCGAACGTCACGTGCATTCCGGTGTCGGCGCTGACCGGCGACAACGTCACCCGGCCGTCCGAGACCATGGGCTGGTACGCCGGGCCGACTCTGCTCGCGCAGTTGGAGGGCATGGAGGTGGCCGGCGACGCGCTCGGCCGGCCGTTCCGCCTGCCGGTGCAGTGGGTGAACCGCCCCAACCAGGATTTCCGCGGCTTCTCCGGCACCATCGCCGGTGGCTCGGTGCGCGTCGGCGACCGGGTGGCGATCCTGCCCGGCGGGCGGACCACCACGGTGTCCCGCATCGTCACCATGGACGGCGACCTTCAGGAGGCCGTCGCCGACCAGGCGGTCACCCTGGTGCTGGCCGAGGAGGTGGACGTGTCGCGCGGCGACGTGATCGCCGCCGCTCAGGCGCGGCCGGAGGTCGCCGACCAGTTTGCCGCCCATGTGGTGTGGATGAACGAGCATCCGCTGCTGCCCGGCCGCTCCTACGCGCTGCGCCTCGGCACCAGCACCGTGGGCGCCCAGGTGACCGAGCTGAAGCACGCGGTCAACGTCAACACGCTGGAGCACACCGCGGCCAAGCATCTCGACCTCAACGAGGTCGGGGCGTGCAATCTGGCGCTCGACCGGCCGGTGCCGTTCGACGCCTACGCCGACAACCGGGCGACCGGCAGCTTCGTGCTGATCGACCGCATGACCAACGCCACGGTGGGCTGCGGCATGATCGATTTCCCGCTGCGCCGGGCGTCGAACATCCACTGGCAGTCCATGAAGGTGGGCAAGGCCGCGCGCGCCACCCTCAACGGGCAGACGCCGTGCGTCCTGTGGTTCACCGGCCTGTCGGGCGCCGGAAAGTCCACCGTCGCCGATCTCGTGGAGCAGGAACTGCACCGCCGCGGCCGCCGCACCATGAGCCTGGACGGCGACAACGTGCGCCACGGCCTGAACAAGGATCTGGGCTTCACCGACGAGGACCGCGTGGAGAACATCCGCCGCGTCGCCGAGGTGTCCAGGCTGATGGTCGACGCCGGCCTGATCGTGCTGGTCAGCTTCATCTCGCCGTTCCGCGAGGAGCGGCGCATGGCGCGCGAACTGGTGGAGGCGGGCGAGTTCCTGGAGGTCTTCGTCGACGCGCCGCTGGAGGTGTGCGAATCGCGCGACCCCAAGGGCCTGTACCGCAAGGCCCGCGCCGGCCAGCTCCCCAACTTCACTGGCATCGGCAGCCCCTACGAGCCGCCGGAGAACCCGGAGGTGCACCTGCACGCCGGCGAGGAGCCGCCGGAGGCGCTCGCCGCCCGCGTCGTGGCGGAACTGGAAGCGCGCGGGATGATCTAGCGGCTGCTCTGCCGGGCGGCCACCTTGCGGCAGCCGTCCAGGACGGTGTCCACGGCCGCGCGCTCACGGGTGTCCATGGCCAACTCCCACCGCATCTTGACCGCCACCCAGTCGGCGACGTAGCGGCAGAGCTGGGTGCGGTCGGGCGGCAGCCAGGCGTCCGGCCCCTTGGCACCCTTGGTGCGGTTGGCGACGGCGGAAACCGTGACCAGCGTGCGCCGGTCGGACAGGTCGTTGGCGTAGGCGGTGCGCCGGTCGCGGCTCCAGGAATGGCCACCGCTGCCGTGCGCCTCGTCCAGTGGGACGCGGTGGTCGATGTCGAGATCCGGCGGGGTGCGGTACTCCTCACCGGTGTATGGGTCGCGCCAGCGGCCCCGGACCACGTGGCAGCCGTCGCCCGACAGCTGCACCGGTTCCAGGCTGTCGCGGATCAGCACCTCGTCGCGCGTGCTGCGGCAGTTGCCGTTCAGGTCGTTCCAGTGCGGCCAGTCCTCGCGGCGGTAGCCGCGCTGCTTTTCAGCGACCACGGGGATCCGGGCCAGCCAGCCTTCGACCAGCGCCACATCGACGCGCGCCGCGTCGGGCGGCACCGCCGGCACGCGGTAGGCCGCGCGCTTCGGCTCCTGGCCCAGCAGCCGTTCGACCGTGCCCGGCGGCAGGACGTCCAGCTCCTCCAGCAGCGCCGCGCCGGCTAGCACCGCCAGCGCCAGCAGCAGCGCGCCCAGCGACATGCGCCGCGGCCGCCGTTTGTCGGGTCGTCCGATGATCCCCACACTCCCGCTCCCTGCGTTGCCGT
>JAEYOB010000155.1 GCA_023412175.1 Pseudomonadota bacterium
CAGGTTGGCGAATGCCGCCTTCACCGGGCCGACGTTCATTTCGGAGCACAGCATGCGCCTCACCCCGTTGCGCCGGCCGAGTTGCCCCGCCAGTTCCAGGAACTCCGGCCAGATGGTCTCGCCCTCGCGGTCCGGATCGGTGGCTCCGATGATGTCCCGGCATTTGGGCAGCAGCCTGCGGGCCACGGCGACCTGCGCCCGGCACTTCGCGTCCTCGCTCGGCAGCAGGCGCGGCCGGCGGTTCACGTGCGGCCAATGGTCGCCACGCCAATCGCGGAAGCGCTCGTTCTCGTCGCGCGGCTCTTCCAGGCGCCCGACATGGCCCCAGCCCCAGATGATCACGGCATGCCCGAGCGGGCTGCGCTCCACCTCGATGTATCCGTCGCGCATCCGGCCGCCGCCGAGGGACTCGGCGTAGAGCTTCGCCTGCGTGAGCTTCTCGGCCAGGATGCCGGTGTCGTACTCGTACCTGGTGACCATCGTGTCTCCTCAACGGCAGGGATTGGGGCGCTGCGCGCGCAGGCGAGCGAGGTTGCGGTAGACGGCGCAGGCGTAGCGCCGGGCGGCTTCGGGCCTGGCCCGGCCAGCGTGATAGCGGCCGACGGCGGCGTCCCACGCGCCGCTCTCGCGGTACAGGCGCAGCAGGTAGCGCCCGCCGTAGTCCGCGTTGATATCGGGGTCGAACGCATCCTCGACGCGCTCAAACGCCTGGGGATGGTGCTTGAGGTTCACCTGCAGGCAGCCGGTGTCGATCGAGCGGACGCCCTCCTCCTGCAGACGGCGCACCGCTTGCGCGGCAAGGCGGGCCGAACCGAAGCGCATGGGCATACCTTCGGCATTGATGGTCAGCGACCAGACGATGGGATCGGCGGTGCCCGTCGACAGCGCGGCCTCGGTCCGGCCGACGGCCAGCAGAAGCCCTTCGGGCAGCCCATAGCGCCGTTCGACCCGCCGGATGGCGGCGTCGCACGTCGCCGCGCCTGCGTCTGCGGCGATTGCGGTGGCGACGACGACCAGCAGGACCGGGAGAATGCGCCTGTGCATGATGCCGCCATCATGCCTACCCGCCCGGCCGGCTTTCGAGCACCGGTGAAAGTCGCCACGATGGAGCCGGTGACTGCCGGCCGGTGTGTTGGTCTGGAGGGCGGCCGAGTTGAAGCCTGGGGAGGTCAATCCGGCAGGGAATCGTCGTCCTTTACGAGGCGAAGGTATCCAGGAACTGGTGACGACACGAGGAACTAGCCCCTCGAAGAGGAGAGCGCGACATGCCTGCCTCCGTGGTTGCGCTCTCGGATGCCAACCTTGACCCGCATGGCTCCCCTCATCCGACCTGATTCACTCATCGGCATCGTCGAGCGTCTGCAGCAGCGTCGCAGCCGACGCCGCCGACCAGGTCCGGTCGATCAACCGGGCAAGATCGTCGTAACGGCGCTGCTGTGCGGCGACGAAGCGGCGCAGGTCGGAATCCAGCAAGGCGTCCCGCAGGGTGGCGGCCAGGTAATGTTTGACGTTCCCGTGCCGGCGCGCGAGGTCCGGAGACCCCGCCCGCAGCAGCGCCCGGACACGATCCGGCGAGCCGCCGGCCTTGAGCGCGGCGGCCGTCACGATCCGGTCGAGCTGATCGGCGTCCTCGACGCCGTAACGGCGGCCAATGGCGGCGTGCCGCTGATAGACGAGGATCGCCTGCGCCTCAGCTTCCGGGCCGGTGTACTCGGCAAGCGCGTCGATCTCGCCCAGGGGATCGACCCCGGCCGCGTAGGCGGCATCGATGGCGGCGCCCGTCGCCTCCACGGCGCTCCTGGCCATGCCCAGCAGCGCGGCACCGGCCTGGGCCACGGCCCCCGAGCTTTCGGTCAGCCGTGCGGGCCGGGCGCCCCGGCTATAGACTACCGTCGACGTGGCCGCCCCGCCGCGCTGCCAGTGGCCGGGCCTGGGATCCAGGCCGGCCAGCGCCGCCAGGCGCCGCGCCGCCCAGGTGAGCACCTTCGGGTCGCTCCCCTCACGCTCGCCGGGCTCCGCCAGACGAATCCATACATCGAAGCGCGGACCGACCTTCACGACCGCACAGGGCGCCAGCCCGTTCGCCGAGAGCCGCGACAGAGCCGCCCGGTCGATCCCGGACAGCGCCACCAGCCCGTCCGGCGCCGCGGCGGCCAGCGTGACGTCGTATCCGTCCTCGTTCCATGCGCGCGCGCAGGCCTCCGTAAGGTCGCCCGCCGGAATCCGCTGGTTCTGGCGCCGCCGCCGGACCGGGTCGGACAGCCGGACGAGGACGAGTTCGAGCCCGAGCGCCTGGACCTGGAGCGCAAGCCGGTCCACCGGCGGCGTCGACACAGGCCGGTGCGCGCGAGGCCGGCGCGTCCCGTGGTTCCGCTGTCCATCCATTACCGCCGCTGCTCCCATTGCCGCCCACGCCATATCACCTCACCTCATTGCCGGATCGCAAGGATTCACCACAAGCATTTCCGGCCCGGCTGCGGGGTGCTGGTGCCCGGCCAGCGCGGCGACGATCCGCAACAGCGAAGCCGGCGCCACCGCGAGTTGCACAAGGCCGAGCGCCTCCAGGCCGCTGGACGCCCGCACGCAGGCACCCGCCGGAACGAGCAGCTCGCCGGTGCCCCGCCAAACCGCGACGACCGTGAAAGGACGGGACGCGCTCCGAACCGGCGGCGGGGCGCTTCCGGCATCGGCGTCCTGCACTGCGGCGGCAAGCCGGAGCCGCCCCCGGAAGACCGCTGCGGCCTCGTACTCTGGAATGCCGGCGGCGATGCGCCGCTGTGAAGCGACGAGGGCCGCCGAAAGGGGATCGGCGGCGTGGACGTGGTCGAGGATCCCCGCAGCGGTCGCGGGGTCCCAGCC
>JAEYOB010000208.1 GCA_023412175.1 Pseudomonadota bacterium
CAGCTGCGCGACGACGCCATGGTGACGAAGCTGTTCACCACCCTGGCCGACCGTTACAAGGACCGCCAGGGCGGTTACAGCCGCGTCCTGAAGGCCGGCTTCCGCTACGGCGACGCCGCTGCCATGGGCATGATCGAGCTGGTCGACCGCGATCCGGAGGCCAAGGGCCAGGACAGCGGCCCGGTGCAGGTCGAAGAGGCCGAAGCCGAGGCGTAAGTCGCGGCCGTACATTGCTGACGACGGCGGATAGCCCCATATCCGTCGAGGATCGCCCCCTCCCTGGTCCGTCCGGGGAGGGGGTTTTCTCTATGGGGGTCGCCTCACGGCCGCATGCTGAGACCGCTGTACAACTGGATCCTCCGCCGCGCCGCCCGCAAGGATGCCGTGTGGTGGATGGCCGGCGTGTCCTTCGCCGAAAGCTCCTTCTTTCCGCTGCCGCCCGACGTCATGCTGGTGCCGATGTGCCTGGCGCAGCCGAAGAAGCTGTGGTGGTACGTCAACGTCTGCGCCTTCGCCTCGCTGATCGGCGGCGCCTTCGGCTATGCGGTCGGCTATTACCTGTTCGAGAGCGTCGGGCGGCTGATCATCGACCTCTACAACGCGCAGGAATCGTTCACCCGGTTCCAGGAGATGTTCTCCCTCTACGGCCCGTGGTTCCTGATTCTGAAGGGCGTCACGCCCATCCCCTACAAGCTGCTGACCATCACCGCCGGCTTCGCCAAGCTGGACTTCACCATCTTCATGCTGTGCTCGGTGGTGGCGCGCTTCTCGCGCTTCTACAAGATCGCCATCCTGCTGCACTTCTACGGGCCGCAGGTGCAGGAGATCATTGAGAAGCGGCTGATGCTGGTCACGACCGTGCTTCTGGTGATCGTGATCGGCGGCCTGCTCAGCTTCAAGCTGGTTTGACGCGGACGGCGCCCGGAGGCTTCGTCCGCGTCGCCCTTTGCCTGCGGCAAAGGTGTTACCGGGGCATTCCCTGGTCCTGCCGGTTGCGCTCCTCCGCGGTCATCTCCGCGCGCTCCCGGCGGTCGCGCATGACGATGACCGCCAGGGCGATGGCGATGAACAGTCCCCCCAGGATCGGGAAGATCGCCTGCCCCGCGTCGAAGCCCGGCAGCGCCAGCATGCGCCCGACCAGCATGAGCAGGCCGAGGCCGAGCAGCACGGCGAAGAACACCGCCGTGCCCTTGCGCCGCGCCGGCTTCCCGTGGGTGTTCGCATTCATTTGGGCCGTTCCCTTTCCGCGTGCGTTCCCGGCATAGTGGGGCAGTCCCGTCCGGTTCGGGGATGGGGCACGGCCCCTTCCGGGACACCATACAACGATAAGGAAGCAGGATAACCTATGTTCCGTCCGATCCCCGCACTTGCGGCCGTTGTCGCGCTGACGCTGCTGGCCGGCTGTGCCCAGCCCATCCAGCGTTCGCAGCCCCGCGGCCCCGCGCCGGAAACCATCGCCGGGCCGGATTGCCGGGCGCATTGCGAACGCGGCTACAGCGTGTGCATGGATTCGGCGACGCCGCGCCGCGGCACCGACGACGAGCGCCGCAACCGCCTGTTCGGCCCGACGGCCGGCTGCGAGGAGCAGCTGCGCTCCTGCTTCCGTGCCTGCGCCCCGGTGCAGTGACGCGAATCGGGTGACTCCATGGCCCGCAAGGGAAGCGGCACCGGGCACGGCCTGTTCGAATCGGAGGCACCGCGCCCTCTGGCCGACCGGCTGCGCCCGCGCACGCTGGACGAGGTCGTCGGGCAGGACCACCTGCTGAAGCCCGACGGCCCGGTCGGCCGCATGGTCGCGGCGCACCGTCTGGCGTCGATGATCCTCTGGGGCCCGCCGGGCTGCGGCAAGACCACCATCGCCCGGCTGCTGGCGCAGACCACGGACCTGCATTTCGAGCCGCTGTCGGCGGTGTTCTCCGGCGTCGCCGACCTGCGCAAGGTGTTCGAGGCCGCCAAGGCGCGCCGTGCCGCGGGGCAGGGGACGCTTCTGTTCATCGACGAGATCCACCGCTTCAACCGCTCGCAGCAGGACGGCTTCCTGCCTTACGTCGAGGACGGCACGGTGACGCTGGTCGGCGCCACCACCGAGAATCCCTCCTTCGAGCTGAACGCGGCGCTGCTCAGCCGGGCCCAGGTGTTCGTGCTGAGCCGCCTGGACGACGCCGCGCTGGAGAAGCTGCTGGGCCGCGCCGAGGCGGAGACCGGCCGCCCGCTGCCGCTGGACCCCGACGCCCGCGCCGCGTTGAAGGCCATGGCCGACGGCGACGGCCGCTTCTGCCTGAACCTGTGCGAGGAGCTGTTCGCGCTGCCCGCCCCGGAGAACGGCGGCGCGGTGCTCGACACCAACGCCCTGACCACGACGATCCAGCGCCGGGCGCCGCTCTACGACAAGGCGCAGGAGGGGCACTACAACCTCATCAGCGCGCTGCACAAGTCGCTGCGCGGTTCGGACACCGACGCGGCGCTGTACTGGTACGCCCGCATGCTGGCCGGCGGCGAGGATCCGCGCTACATTGCCCGGCGCCTGTGCCGCTTCGCGGTGGAGGACATCGGTCTGGCCGACCCCAACGCGCTGACCCAGGCCACGGCCGCCTGGGAGGCCTACGAGCGCCTGGGCTCCCCCGAGGGCGAGCTGGCCATTGCGCAGCTGGTGATCTACCTGGGCACCGCGCCCAAGTCGAACGCCGCCTACACCGCGTACAAGGCGGCGGTGCGCTCGGCGCAGGAAACCGGCTCGCTGATGCCGCCCAAGCACATCCTGAACGCGCCGACCAAGCTGATGAAGCAGATCGGCTACGGCCAGGGCTACGCCTACGACCACGACACCGCCGAGGGCTTCTCCGGCCAGAACTACTTCCCCGACGGCATGGCCCGGCGGGAGTTCTACCAGCCGGTCGAGCGCGGCTTCGAGCGCGAGATCCGCAAGCGCCTGGAGTATTGGGCCAAGCTGCGGGGGCGGAAGGCGGGGGAGGGATGAGGCCGGCGGAGGCGCCTTCCAAACCCCCACCCTCCCCATGCTGCGCATGGGAGGGCTTTTCAGCCCTGCGGCGGAGTTCCCTCCCCTGCGCAGCGGGGGAGGGTTAGGGTGGGGACTCGTGTCCCGGAACTCTACCCGGCGCAATGAAGGGCCGCCGGCACATCGCGCGCCTTCCCTCATCTGCAACGCTTGCCGGCAAGTCATCCCCGATGATAGGATATAAATCCTTCCGTTACCCGGAGCCGGCAGATGAAACACACCCCCGAATCGCGTTTCATAGTGTTTCATAACGTTGCATCCGCCGCGCCGTGATGACCTACCTCTGGGTTGCCATCGGCGGCGCCATCGGGTCTATTGCCCGGTATTGGGCGTCGGGTGCGGTCGCCAACGCGTTCGGGGCGACGTTCCCGTGGGGGACCCTGATCGTCAACGTCGTCGGCTCCTTCGTCATCGGCTTCACTGCGACGCTGACCGGTCCGCAGGGGCGGTTCCTGGTGCCCTCGGACGCGCGGGTTTTCGTCATGGTCGGGATCTGCGGCGGCTTCACCACGTTCTCCTCCTTCAGTCTGCAAACCCTGACCCTCGTCCAGGACGGGGAATGGGCGCGGGCCGGGGCGAACGCGGCCGGATCGTTCGTGCTGTGCATGCTTGCCGTGTGGGCCGGGCACGTCGCGGCGGCCCTGCTGAACGAGGGGGCCTGAACCATGCCCAAACCGGAAGCCGCCACGCTGCTGCGCGTCTTTGTTGGCGAGCAGGACCGCCACGGCGGTCTGCCGCTCTACGAGGCCATCGTCCTGAGGGCGCGCGAGGCCGGGCTGGCCGGCGCCACGGTGATCCGCGCGGTGATGGGGTACGGGCATTCCAGCCGCGTGCACACCGCCAAGATCCTCCGCCTGTCCAACGACCTGCCGTTCATCGTCGAGATCGTCGATTCCGAGGAACGCATCCAGGCCTTTCTTCCGCAGCTCGACGCCATGATCGGCAGCGGTCTGGTCACGCTGGAGCCGGCGACCGTCATCCGCTACGGCGAAAGGCGGCCGTCGCCATGACCCCTGCGTTCGGTCGTTTCGTCGCCATCGACTGGTCGGGCGCCAGGGGCAGGCGCTACGCCGGCATTGCCGTCGCCGAATGCGCCGCGGGCGACGCGCCGCCCGCCCTCGTGGTCCCGCCCAATGGTTGGTGGTCGCGGCAGGCGGTGTTCGACTGGCTGCGCGCCGGGCTGGAGCGCGGCCCCGCCCTGGTCGGCATCGACTGCGCCTTCTCGCTGCCCTTCGCCGTCGCCCGGACTTACTTCCCGGCCGACGCCACCGTCTTCGACCTGTGGGACCTGATCGAGCGGGCGACCACCGAACACCCGGACTTCCTCGGCGGTCCCTTCGCCGAGCACCCGGACTTCGCCGCCGGCTTCTGGAGCGCCGGCCGCCAGCCGGCGTGGTACACCGATCCGCACCGCCTCACCGAGCGGGTCTGCCGCGCCGACGGCTACGGCAGCCCGCAGAGCCCCTACAAGCTGATCGGCTCGAAGCAGGTCGGCCGCGGCGCGCTCGCCGGCATCCGCATGCTGCGCGCGCTCCGCGCCGCCGACCCGTGTTTCGCCGTATGGCCCTTCGAGGAGCCGGCGTCGGGCCGGACGCTGTTCGTCGAGATCTACCCGCGCCTGTTCCTCAAGCGCGCCGGCTTCGGCCTGCGCAAGATCCGCGCTCCGGCCGATGTGGACGCGGCGCTGGCGCATCTTGGCTCGCGCCCCGCCGGGCTGCCGGCCGCGGTCAGCGACCACGACGCCGACGCGCTGGTTTCCGCCGCCGGCCTGCGCTGGCTGGCGGCGCGGTCGGAGGTGTGGTCGCCCCCGGCCATGGACGGGGCGGCGCGCCGGCAGGAGGGCTGGATCTTCGGCGTCGGCGACCGGGGTTAGCCGGCCATGCCCAGCATGTCCGCCGTTTCGACGATCCGTGCGTATTCGCCGTCCAGGTTGGCGAGCGACAGTTCGTGCACCTGCTCGGCCGTCCACAGCCGGCCGGTGCGGTCCCGCTTGCCGAAGGTGAAGCAGGCGTCGGCCACCACACGGGCGTCGAAGCCCAGGTTGCCGGCCATGCGGGCCGTCGCCTCGACGCTGTTGTTGGTGATGACCCCGGCGATCACCAGGGTGGCGCAGCCGCGCTCGGCCAGCCACGTCTCCAGCCCGGTGCCGATGAAGGCGCTGTTGGTGGACTTGCCGACCACCAGCTCGCCCGGAAGGGGTTGGGCCTCGGCCTTGAAGGCGTGGCCGGCGCTGCCGGGGCGGTACGTGGACTCCGGCTCTTCGGAATCGTGGCGCACGTGCACGACCGGCCGGCCGGTGCGCCGCCACGCGGCCAGCAGGGCGGCGATGTTGCCTTCCGTCTGCGGGTTGTTGCGCGGTCCGTGCGCCGCCCAGCGCGGATCGTCGATGGCCTTCTGCACGTCGATGATCATCAGCGCGGTCATGGCGGGCAGGCTGGGCACGGCGGTCTCCGGAACGGCGATGGCGGGGGAAAAGCGGGCGCATGGTGCCATTGTGCCGGGCGGTCGACCAGCCCGCGTGACAAGCGCGCCCGACTTCTGTCTAATCCGCCGCGATTTTCGAGCGGAGTTGTGGTCATGAGCGCGGTTGAGACACGGACGGTTTCGGCGGACGAGGCGGACATCCGCCTGGACCGCTGGTTCAAGCGGCACTTCCCGGACCTCGGGCACGGCCACTTGCAGAAGCTGCTGCGCACCGGGCAGGTCCGTGTCGACGGCAAGCGCGCGGACGCCGCGACCCGGCTGTCCGCCGGTCAGGCGATCCGTGTGCCGCCGCTGAACGTGCCCGCCGAGGCCGTCGGCGCCCCGGCGCGCCCCAAGCCGGCGATCAGCGACAAGGAGGCCGCCGCCCTCCAGGCGCGCGTGCTCTACAAGGACGAGGACGTGCTGGCCATCGACAAGCCGGCGGGTTTGGCGGTGCAGGGCGGCACCAACACCTCCAAGCACCTGGACGCCATGCTGGACGCGCTGCGCTTCGGCTCGGCCGAACGGCCGCGGCTGGTGCACCGCCTCGACAAGGACACCTCCGGCGTTCTCGTGCTGGCGCGCACGGTGTTCGCCGCCAGCCGGCTGGCCGAGACCTTCCGCGGCCGCGACGCCCGCAAGATCTACTGGGCCGCTACGGTGGGCGTGCCCAAGCCCTACCAGGGCAAGATCGATCTGGCGCTCGCCAAGGAGGGCGGCTCCCACGGCGAGCGCGTCGCCACCGACGAGGACGAGGGCAAGCGGGCGCTCACCTACTTCTCGGTGCTGGAGAACGCCGGCAAGGAGGCCGCCTTCGTGGCGCTGTGGCCGCGCACCGGCCGCACCCACCAGCTGCGCGTCCACATGGCGGCCATCGGCACGCCGATCCTCGGCGACGGCAAGTACGGCGGGCAGGGCGCCTTCCTGCCCGGCGCCGAGGTGCCGAAGAAGCTGCACCTGCACGCGCGCCGCCTGATCATCCCGCACCCGCGCACCGGCCGCCCCATCGACGTGACCGCCCCGCTGCCCGAGCACATGCAGGCGACCTGGAAGTATCTGGGCTTCAGCGGCAATCTGAAAGGCGACCCGTTCGCGGAGGTGGAATGAGACACCTTGAGGGCCCGCGCGGAGCAACCCACCTGTGGTGTCCCGCGCCGCCCCCGATGATCCCGTCATGACCAAGCCGCTCCGCCTTGCCCTGTTCGACTGCGACGGCACGCTCGTCGACAGTCAGCACGCCATCGTCGATTCGATGGCGGAGGCGTGGCGCGCCCACGGCCTGGGCGAACCGGACCCGCACGCGGTGCGCCGCGTCGTCGGGCTGTCGCTGGTCGAGGC
>JAEYOB010000226.1 GCA_023412175.1 Pseudomonadota bacterium
TGCCCGCTGCTGGTGAAGTACGTCGAGGCCGGCTGGGTCGGCCGCAAGGTCGGCCGTGGCTTCTACGACTACTCGAAGACGCCCCCAGTCCCCACCCGCTGAGGCGGGGCCCACGGCTCATCCAGGCGAACCCGCTCCGGGCAACCGGGGCGGGTTTTCCGTTTTCGGGAACCGCCCCGCCCGTCTCCTTGTTCGCCCTGGAAAACGAGGAGACCCCGCCGATGTGGCGCCCCGCCGCCCTGTTCCTGGCGCTCGCCTGCGCCGCGCCGGCCCTGGCCAGCTCGCTCGAAGAGCTGAGCTTACGGGAGCGAAACTTCCTGAACGAAGCGGCGATCCTCAACCTCACGGAAATGCACGCCGGCAAGCTGGCCGAGGACATGGCGGAGAGCGAGGTCGTGCGCGATTTGGCGCGGCGAATCGCCGACCGGCACGCCGCCGCGCACGAGCGTCTGCGTGCCATCGCCCAGAAGCACGGCGCCCCCCTGCCCACCGGTCTGGACGCGCCGACGCGTGAGCAGATCGGCGAGATGCAGACCTTCTCCGGCCCGGCCTTCGACCGCTACTTCCTGGCCTTCCAGGAGGAGACCCATGCCCGCGCGCTCAAGCTGTTCGACGCCCAAGCGGCCTATGGAGGGGACGAGGGGCTGAGCCATTACGCCGAAACGACCCTCGGCATGCTGGGCGACCATCTCCGCACGATCGAGGCGACGACCGCAGCCATTGCGCGCGAACAGACGCAGACCCAGGCCCCGCATACTCTCGACCCCCGGCTCCACAACCCGCAGTCGGCAGAGCAGCCGGAGCGCGGACCGTAAGCCACCGCGCGAACGAAACCCTGCTATGTTCCTGCTTCCATTGCTCCTTTCGAGACGCTAACGATAGCCTTTCGGTACAAAACAATCCCAATACGAAATCCAGGGAGATGCACCATGAGGCGCAGGGATCTTTTGAAGGCCACCGGAGCCGGGCTCGCCGCCGCCGGCGTCGCCGCTCCGGCCATCGCGCAGACGCAGCCCGCCATCCAGTGGCGCCTGGCGTCGAGCTTCCCGAAGAGCACCGACATCCTGTTCGGCACGTCGGAGATGATCGCCAAGCGCGTCTCCGAAGCCACCGACGGCAAGTTCCAGATCCGCCCGTTCGCGTCGGGTGAGATCGTTCCGCCGCTCCAGGTCATGGACGCTGTGTCGAACGGCACCGTCCAGTGCGGCCACACCTGCGGCTACTATTACGTCGGCAAGGACCCGGTCTACGCCTTCGACACGGCCGTTCCCTTCGGCCCGAACGCCCGCCAGCAGAACTCCTGGTTCCAGTACGGCGGCGGCCGCGAGGTGATGCGCGAGGTCTTCAAGGCCGTCAACATCGTCCAGTTCCCGGCCGGCAACACCGGCGTGCAGATGGGCGGCTGGTTCCGCAAGGAAGTCAAGTCGCTGGCCGACCTCCAGGGCCTGAAGATGCGCATCGCCGGCATCACCGGCCAGATCATGACGAAGATGGGTGTTACGCCCCAGCAGCTTGCCGGCGCCGACGTCTACCCGGCGCTGGAGAAGGGCACCATCGACGCCACCGAGTTCGTCGGCCCGTACGACGATGAGAAGCTCGGCTTCGTGACGGTGGCCAAGTACTACTACTCGCCCGGCTGGTGGGAAGGCGGTCCGCAGGTCTCGCTCTACGTCAACAACGACGAGTTCGAGAAGCTGCCGAAGGCCTATCAGGCGATCCTGGAGGCCGCCTGCGCCGAGGCCAACAGCGCCATGACCGCGCGCTACGACGCCGAGAACGCCCGCGCGCTGAAGCGTCTCGTCGGCAAGGGCGCGCAGCTGCGCACCTTCCCGCGCGAGATCATGGAGGCCGGCCACAAGCACGCCTTCGAGCTGTACGACGAGATCGCCAGCAAGAACGCCCAGTTCAAGACGGTCTACGAGAGCTGGAAGAACTTCCTCGACGAGGCCCAGCTCTGGTGGCGCGTGGCCGAGCTGCCCTACGACAACTTCGTCCAGGTCGCCGGCACCAAGAAGAAGGGCTGATCCCTGCTTCCCCCTCCCCCGGCGCGGCCGGGGGAGGGTCGTTCACCCGCCCGTCCGCACCATGCCGCTGTCGCGCGCCGGACCGCGGCTTCCGCCGATCTGTTTGCGCAGGAAGGCGACGACCTCCGGCGAATCCCACGCCACCTCGCCCTCGACGCGGCCCAGCTCCTGGCCGTCCGGGCTGATCAGCAGCGTCGTCGGCAGGCCGCGCGGCCCCAGGGCGCTCATCGACGCGTTCGGCGGATCCAGGTATAGCCCCAGGTTCTGGACGCCGAGCTTCTTCAGGAACGGCTCGACCGTATCGCGCCCGCCGCGGTCCACCGACAGCGCCACCACCTGGAAGTCGCTTCCGCCCAGCATCGCCTGCAAACGGTCCAGCGACGGCATCTCCTTGACGCACGGCGCGCACCACGTCGCCCACAGGTTGAGCAGCACCGTCCGCCCGGCGAAGTCCGACAGGTCGGTCTTGCGGCCTTCGCCGTCCACGAACGCGAAGGGCTTGATCGGCTTCGCCTCGCCTCCCTTGAAACGGTCGATCCCGGCGACCGGGACGGCCTTCGATTCGCCCCCCAGCACGATCACCTCCGGCGCCTGCACGCCGGCGCGGCCCAGCCCTGTCCACGCCGCGACACCAAGGATCACACAAAAGATTGCGACCGCCACAAAAGTCCGCATAACTACCGTCCTCGCACCATCAGCCGAACAAGCTTATCCATGAGCGCCGAAAGCCCCAAGACCCCGAATGCCTCCCCGGCCCCCACCGCCAGCCAGATGTGGGGCGGACGCTTCGCCCGTGGTCCGGCCGCGATCATGGAGAGGATCAACGTCTCCATCGATTTCGACAAGCGCCTTGCCGACCAGGACATCGCCGGCTCGAAGGCGCACGCCGCCATGCTGGCGAAGCAGGGCATCATCACCCAGGCCGACGCCGACGCCATCCGTAGCGGTCTCGACGGGGTGAAGCAAGAGATCGACTCCGGCGCCTTCGTCTTCAAGACGGAGCTGGAGGAAATCCACATGACCGTCGAGGCGCGGCTCGCCTAACTCGTCGGCGAGCCGGCCAAGCGCCTGCACACCGGCCGCTCACGCAACGACCAGGTGGCGACCGACTTCAAGCTGTGGGTGCGCGACGCCATCGACCGCATGGAGGCCGGCCTCACCGCGCTCCAGGCGGCGCTGATCGACCTCGCCGAGAAGCACGCCGACACGGTGATGCCCGGCTTCACGCACCTCCAGGCCGCCCAGCCGGTGACCTTCGGCCATCACCTGCTGGCCTATGTCGAGATGCTGGGCCGCGACCGCGGCCGCTTCCGCGACGCCCGCGCCCGCCTCAACGAGTGCCCCCTCGGCTCCGCCGCGCTGGCCGGCACGCCGTTCCCGCTCGACCGCCACATGACCGCTCAGGCGCTGGGCTTCGACCGGCCGACGGCCAATTCGCTGGACGGCGTGTCCGACCGCGACTTCGCGCTGGAGTATCTGGGCGCCGCCGCGATCTGCGCCGTGCACCTCACCCGCTTCGCGGAGGAGATCGTGCTGTGGTGCTCCGACCAGTTCCGCTTCATCCGGCTGTCGGACGCCTTCACCACCGGCTCCTCGATCATGCCGCAGAAGAAAAATCCCGACGCTGCCGAACTGGTGCGCGCCAAGGCGGGCCGCGTGGTCGGCGCGCTGAACGGCCTGCTGATGGTGATGAAGGGCCTGCCGCTCGCCTATTCCAAGGACATGCAGGAGGACAAGGTGCCGGTCTTCGAGACCGACGACACCCTGGCCCTCTGCGTCGCCGCCATGGAAGGCATGGTGCGCGACATGACGCCGAAGCCTGAGGCCATGCGCGAGGCGGCCGAGCGCGGCTTCCTCACCGCCACCGATCTGGCCGACTGGCTGGTGCGGGTGCTGGGCATGCCGTTCCGCGAGGCGCACCACGTCACCGGCCGCGCCGTCAAGCTGGCCGAGAACAAGGGCGTCAAGCTGTCCGGGCTGTCGCTTGAGGAGATGCGGTCCATCGAGCCGCGCATCACCGAGGAGGTGTTCCAGGTGCTCACCGTCGAAGCGTCCGTCGCCAGCCGCATGAGCTTCGGCGGCACCGCCCCCACCCGCGTGCGCGAAGCCGTCAAGGCGGCCCGGGAGCGCTTCCTGTGAGCCGCCGCCACTCGGTCGGTCTGGCGCTGGCCGTCACGTTCGCCCTGGCGCTGTCCGGCTGCGGCAAGAAGCCGAAGACCGTGGACGCCCCGCAGGGTAAGGAAGCCGACCGCTTCCCGCAGGTCTACCCGAACCCGGCCCTCGATCCCCAGCCGGGCCAGCCCGCGCCCGGAGTGAAGTTCCCATGAACCCGTTCACCTACCGCGACGGCGTGCTGCATGCCGAGGGCGTTCCCCTCCCGGCCATCGCGGCCGAGGTCGGCACGCCCTTCTACTGCTACTCGACGGCGGCACTGATCGCCAACTACCGTGCCTACGCGGGGGCGTTCGAGGGGCAGGACGCCGGCGTCTGCTATGCGCTGAAGGCGAACTCGAACCTCGCCGTGGTGCGCACGCTGGCCCAGCAGGGCGCCGGCGCCGACGTGGTGTCCGAGGGCGAGATGCGCCGCGCGCTGGCCGCCGGGGTGCCGGCGAACCGCATCGTCTTCTCCGGTGTCGGCAAGACCCGCGAGGAGATGCGGGCGGCGCTGGAGGCCGGCATCTACCAGCTCAACGTCGAGTCCGTACCGGAGTTGGAGGCGCTGAGCGAAGTGGCCTCGTCGCTGGGCGTCGAGGCGCCCATCGCCATCCGCGTCAACCCGGACGTGGACGCCAAGACGCATGCCAAGATCGCCACCGGCAAGAAGGAAAACAAGTTCGGCATCGACTGGGACCACGCCCGCGAGGTCTATGCCAGGGCCGCCGCCCTGCCCGGCATCCGGCCGCTGGGCATCGCGGTGCACATCGGCTCCCAGCTCACCGACCTGGCGCCGTTCCGCGCCGCCTTCGAGCGGGTGGTGGAACTGCTGCATGCTCTGCGCGCCGACGGCATCGACATCCAGCGCCTCGACCTCGGCGGCGGCATCGGCATCCGCTACCGCGACGAGACGCCGCCGGACCTGAACGAGTACGCCGGCATGGTGCGCTCGATCACCGGCAACCTCGGCTGCCACGTGACGCTGGAGCCCGGCCGCGCGCTGGTCGGCAACGCCGGCATCCTGGTCTCCAAGGTGGTCTATCTGAAGCACGGGCTGGCCCGCCGCTTCCTGATCGTCGACGCGGCGATGAACGACCTGATCCGCCCGTCGCTGTACGACGCCTACCACGCCATCAAGGCGGTGGCGGAACCCGCGGCGGACGTCGAGCCGGTGACCGTGGACGTGGTCGGCCCGGTGTGCGAGAGCGGCGACACCTTCGCGCTCCAGCGCCCGCTGCCGCCGCTGAAGGCGGACGATCTGGTGGCCTTCTGCTCCGCCGGGGCGTACGGCGCGGTGATGGCCTCGACCTACAACACCCGGCCGCTGGCGCCCGAGGTGCTGGTCAACGGCGACGCCTTCGCCGTGGTCCGCCCCCGCCCGAAGATCGAGGACCTGCTGGGCCTCGACCGCGTGCCGGAGTGGCTGGGGAAATAGGCGCCAGCCGCAAGCCCTTTGGATAGCTGCCGTAAGGGAACCATCGCCGATTGTCGGTCCGGCCATATTTTGGTCATGGACACATGGTTCGGTGGGAGACTGACCGAACGTCCGGCGGAAACCGGCGTGGGACAGCCTATATCCTGACGAGACCCGGCCTCGCCGACATGATCCCGGCCGGTGTCGACGGCAGCGGAGTGCGGCATGACCGACCGACAGACCAGACAGACGCGCACCCGCGGGCCGGAACCGGCGCTCCGCCTGCTCCAGGCGCGCGCCGCCCTGCTGTGGGAACGGCTGTGGCCGGCGCTGTGGGTGCCGGTGGCGCTGATCGGCGCGTTCCTGGTACTGGCGCTGTTCAACGTGCTGCCGCTGCTGCCCGGCTGGCTGCACGCGGTAGTGCTGGCCCTGCTGCTGGGAGCCCTCGGCGTCGCCCTGTGGCGTGGCTTCCGCGGCTTCACGGTGCCCGGCGAGGACGCCGCCCGGCGC